>NZ_JAPVLS010000031.1:0-99295 GCF_027158125.1 Streptomyces sp. H39-C1 | reverse complement strand
CTCCTGCTGGGCGGCGCGGACTCCGGACGGCGCCCCCGCGCCCGCATCGTCGCCTCCGCCACCGCCGCCACCGACCCGGTGATCATGCTGACGGCCGGGCAGACCGCCGTGGAGCGGGTCATCGCCAAGGCGGGCCTGCGCCCCGCCGACATCGACGTCTTCGAGTTCGCCGAGGCGTTCGCCGCGCTCTGCCTGCGGTTCCGCCGCGATCTCGACGCGGGCCCCGACCGGCTCAACCCCAACGGCGGGACCATCGCCATGGGGCACGCCTTCGGCGCCACCGGAGCCGTCATGATCGGCGGCTGCGTCGAGGAACTGGAGCGCCGGGCGGGCCGGTACGGCGTCGCCGCGGTCAGCGGCGCCGCCGGCCTCGGCGCGGCGGTTCTGCTGGAACGCGTCCCGTAGCGCGGCGGCGGACAAACTGCCGGCCGGCGTCCGCCGCCGGTCAGAGGCTGTCGCGCAACACCCGTTTGAGCACCTTGCCGACGGGGTTGCGCGGCAGTGCGTCGCGCAGCTCCAGCCGTTCGGGCAGTTTGTACGAGGCGATGTGCCGCTCCTTGAGGTAGCCGACCAGGTCGTCCAGCACGAGCGGCGACCGGGCGACGACCACGGCGCAGGCCTTCTCGCCCAGCACCTCGTCGGGATAGCCGACAACCGCGACCTCGGCCACCGCCGGATGCCCGGCGAGGAGCTGTTCCAGCTCCGCGGGGGCGATGTTCATCCCGCCGCGGATCACCACGTCCTTCGCCCGGTCGACGTACTTCAGGAACTGCCCGCGGTCGCCCGCGATCTCGAAGAGGTCGCCCGTCTTGAGATAGCCTTGGTCGTCGAAGGGGCTCGGCAGGTCCGTGCCGCCCAGATAGCCCGCGAAGACCTGCGGGCTCTTGATCCGCAACTCCCCCGGCCGGCCCGGCTCCTCGATGTCCTCACCGGTGGCGGCATCGACGATCCGCACCTTCGTCCAGGCGGCGCCACGGGTGGACCACTCGACGCCGGGCACCCCGTACCGGGGGAAGAAGCGCGCCCGCTCCTCCGGATCCGGCACGTCGTACGGGTCGGTGAGCATCCCCGTGCCCTCGTTCGACCCGAAGAAGTTGATGACGCCGATCCCGTACCGCTCCTGCCAGCCGCGCACCATCGCCGGGGAGAGCGGCGCCGAGCCGGAGCCGATCCGGGTGAGCGAGGAGATGTCGGTGCTCGCGAGGAGTTCGTCCCTGGCGAGCAGCATGGTCAGCAGCGCCGGCGGCGCGACGGTGTAGGTGACGTGCTCCTCGGCGATCTGCCGGAGGAACACCGGCAGATCGAAGGGGTGGTGCTGGACGAGGACGCACCCGATCCGGAGCCACGGCAGGAACAGCCCGGCGAAACCGGCCATGTTGACCATCGGGAAGGGATTCAGCAACACGTCGTCCGCGGTCATCCTCGGCGCTTCCAGACACGTCCAGGCGATGGCCAGCCAGTCGTTGTGGCAGCGCGGGACGCCCTTCGGGGTGCTCTCGGTGCCCGAGGTCCAGCAGATGGTGACGCAGTCGTTGGGATCGACGGGGTGCTCGCGGGTGTACGCCGCGACGTCGGCCGGGTCGTACGGTGACCGCAGTTCGGCGTCGAGCGATATCGCCCCGGGTGGTACGTGATGACTGGCCGCGTCGGCTGCGTTGGACGCTCCGTACGCGAACAACAGCCGCAGCTGTGGCAGCCGGTCGCGCAGAGCGTCGACCTCCGCGGCGATCTCCCGCTCGCCGACCCGCACCGCCGTGATGAACGCCGTGAACTCCGCCAGCCCGCCCAGCTGCACCGTCTCGTGCTCGCGGTACTGCACCGGCAGCGGGGAGACGATCACGCCGATCCGCCAGCAGGCGAGATAGACGCACACCAGCTCGACGATGTTGGGCAGTTGCACCCCCACGACATCGCCCTGGCCGACGCCGTGCCGCAGCAGTACGGCCGCGAACCGGTCCACGTCCGCGTCGAGTTCGGCCCAGCTCAGCCTGCGGACCGGCATGCCCACCAGGTCCGCCTTGTTCAGCGGGTCGACCAGTGCGAGCCGGCCGGGATGCGTGCGTACACGTTCACGCAGCAGCGAGTCCGTGGTCTCGCCGTCCCACCAGCCCGCCCGGGTGTACTCGGCGACCCGTTCGGCCGGATGCAGCTTCCGTGCCCCCATGATGTCTCTCCCCTCCACCGATCGGCCGGTCCACCCGTGCGCCCGTCCACCCGTGCGCCGGTGTACCCGTGTGCTGGTCTACCGGTCCCGCAACAGGGCGAGCGTCCGCTCGCCTCCCGGGTCGGCGTCCGTGCTCGACGCGACGACCGCGACCTCGTCCACCCCTGCCGCCGCGTACTCCGCGAGCCTGGCCCGTACCGCTCCCAGATCGCCGACCAGCCCGACCGCCGCGGTCAGTTCGGCCGGCACCGCCGCGAGCAGCTCCCGCGGATGCGGCCGTGACCGCGCGAACTCCACGACGTCACCGAAGCCCGCCTCGATGAACATCTCGGCGTAGCCGGGCGCCGCGAGATAGCCGACCACCCCGCGCCGCAGTTGCTCCACCGCCTCCGGGGACGGATCGACGGCGGCTGTCACCCAGGCGGCCACCCGCGGCGACGGACGTCCCAGCGCCTCGGCCTCCTCCCGCATCCGTCCGACCAGCTTCGCCGCCGACGCCGGAGTCAGGAGGTTCAGCACCATCCGGTCGGCGAACGCGGCCGCCGTGCGGACCGCCGCGGGGCCGAAGGCGGCCACCGTCAGCTGTGACTTGGGGGCAGGCAGCCGCAGCCGGTAGCCGCTGGTGCGCACGACCTCCCCCTCCGAGGTGGTCCGCTCCCCGTCCAGCAGCTGTCGCAGCGCCGTCGCCGACTCCCGCAGCGCCACCCCGCTGCGCCGGTGCGAACGGCCGTGCCACTGCTCGACGACGACCGGGCTGGAACTGCCGATCGCCACGTCCACCCGCCGCCCGGTGAGGGCCGCCACCGAGGCGGCCCCGCGCGCGATCGTCATCGGGTCCCGTACGGCCACGGCGAGCGGGCCGACGGTCAGCGGGATGCTCCCGGTCCGCAGGCCAACGGCGGTGGCGAGGGCGAACACGTCATAGGTGGCCATCTCACCGAGCCACAGCTCCTCGTATCCGTTCCGCTCGGCGGCGGCCGCAGTGAGCAGCGCCTCCTCCGGCGGCCGGTCCTGCCAATAGCCCAGCGACACCGACAACTTCACGTGCTTCAGCCTCCCCGACCGCAGCCCACGAACCCCACGAATCCACGCTACGCCGACGCTACAATAAGCAGAGTGACCAGACCACCCCTCCCGCGGCGCCGAACACCGCGGCGGGCTGCGACGGATCGGTCGGCGTGGCGGGACAACCATCGGGACCCGGGGTCCGTCCTACTCGGCAGTACTCCCTGAAGACCGAGGCCATCACCCATGCCCTTCGCCCGCGCGACCGTCACGACCCTGCTCAGCGCGACACTGCTCCTGACCGCCGCACCGTACGCCCTCGCGGACTCCGGCATGTCGCTCTCCGTCGATCCGACCTCCAGCCGCCAGCGCGGCCGGGAGGTCACGTTCACCGTCGCCGCCGACGAGGCGGACCTGAGTCACGGCAAGGGGACGTTCACCCTGGAGTCCCGCGCCTTCGTCAAACCGGTCGGCGTCGCGAAGGAGCGGTTCCACGACGGCAAGGGCGGCCAGTTGTACGCGAAGACCATGGCCATGGTGCCCTGCGACATCGAACCCGGCCCCTACACCGTGGAGTTGAAGGCCGGGGCGGGCAGCCAGGCCGCGGCCGCCATGACGTTGACGGTCGTGCCCGAGATGGATCCCGGGAACCGGTCGTTCTGCGAGGACCCGTCAGCGAGCTACGACTCGGTCGCCGACCGGACCAGCGAGGCGGCGGCCGACGACAACGTGGGCCATGACGGCATCGGCGTCGGCACCGTCGTCGCCGGCGGCGTGGGCATCGGCCTCGTCAGCTCCCTCCTGACCGGCTTCGCCCTCACCCGATGGCAGCGCAAGGCGGGACGCCCGCAGGCCTGACACTCAGCACGTACCGCAGTGGCGGCGGGAGCACCCGCTGCGATGCGATGTAAAGAATCGTAGACATCGTGTCAGCTCTGCCATACATTCATGCCATGTCATACGACGAGAAGAACGCCTGGGTCTACGCCCTGGTCGCGATCGGCGGCTACGCGGGCTACCTGGTGGTCATCCTCGGCAGGGCGCAGGGCGTCCCACTCACCTCGGTCGCCTACGTCATGCCGATGATCCTGGCCATCAGTGCCGCGACAGCCGCATCGATCGTGGGTCACATCGTGATCGCCGCCGCCCGGCCCAAGGAGGCCGGCAGGACCGACCAACGGGACAAGGAGATCCACCGGCACGGCGAGTACGTCGGCGGAATGGTGCTCGCGGTGGGCGTGATCGTCCCGCTCGGCCTGGCGATGGCGGAGATCGACTACTTCTGGATCGCCAATGCGATCTACCTGGCGTTCGTGCTCTCCGCGCTCTGCGGAACCGCGGTGAAGCTCGTCACCTACCGCCGGGGGTTCTAGCCGTGGGAAAGCCGACCAAGGTCACCAATGACATCCGGCGCCTGCGGTTCGTGAACGCCGAGATGACCCAGGCGGACCTGGCGGACCGCATCGGCGTCACCCGGCAGACCGTCATCGCGATCGAGCAGGGCCGCTACTCGCCCTCACTCGAGATGGCGTTCCAGATCGCACGTGCCTTCAAAGTGCCGCTCGGCGAAGTGTTCCAGTACCCGGACAACGATCCGGACGACGAAGGAGACACACCATGAAGGCTGTTGTCCAGGACACCTATGGGTCGGCCGATGTCCTGGAGCTCAGGGACATCGACCCGCCCGTGGTCGGCGACGAGGAGGTCCGGCTGCGCGTGCTCGCCGCGAGTGCCGGCATCGGGGACTGGCACGTCATGACCGGCAGGCCGTACCTGATCCGGCTCTTCGGTTTCGGACTGCGCAGACCCAGGGCCCGCGTCCGCGGCATCGACGTGGCGGGGATCGTCGAGGAGGTCGGTGGGAACGTGACCCGGTTCCAGCCGGGCGACGAGGTCTTCGGCACCTGCGACGGCTCCTTCGCCGAGTACGCGTGCGCCCGGCAGGACCGCATCACGTCCAAGCCGGCGAACCTCAGCGCGGAACAGGCCGCGGCCGTACCCGGCTCCGGAGTCGCCGCCCTGCAGGCCCTTCGCGACCAGGGGCAGCTCCAGCCGGGCCAGAAGGTCCTGGTCATCGGCGCCGGTGGGGGCGTGGGGACGTTCTCGGTACAGCTGGCCAAGGCGTTCGGAGCACACGTCACGGGTGTGTGCAGCACGACCAAGGTCGACCTCGTCCTCTCCCTCGGAGCTGACGACGTCATCGACTACACACAGGACGACTTCGCGGACGGCACGCGGCACTACGACCTCATCCTCGACACCGCGGGGAACCGCCCCCTGTCGCTGCTCCGGCGCGCTCTCACTCCTGCGGGAACGCTCGTCGTCGTCGGAGCCGAGGGCGGCGGGCGATGGCTGCAGGGCACGGACCGCCAGCTCCGGGCGATGCTGCTGTCCCCGTTCCTGCGCCAGAAGCTGCGCGGGCTCATGTCCGTGCAGCGCGAGAAGGACCTGCGGTACCTGGCGGAGCTCTTGGAGGCCGGCAAGCTCACTCCGGTCATCGGCAGGACGTACCCGCTGAGCGGGGTCCCCGACGCCATGCGGTATCTGGAGGAGGGGCACACCCGCGGCAAGGTCGTCATCACCCTCTGAGCCCGACGCCGGGAGAAGCTGACGACCTGACTGCCATGGCCCGGTACCTCTCCTCAAGTCCCAGGACCCGCATAGGCGTTCGCTCGTCCCAACAGCACGGCAACCGCCCCGATTCCGGCGTGACGCAGGTCACATCAAGCCAAGAGGTTTGGTCCCGGCGGACCGGGGCAGCCAAGTGTTCAGAGGCCCCCCTTACCTCGCAGTCCCGGCCCGGCCAGCTCTCCCCCCCTGCTGGCCGGGTCGAGCTGTCTCCGCAGCCGGCCGGCAGGGTCCGCGCACCTCGTCAGGGCACCCGCTGGCCCTTGCCCAGGGCCACTATCCCGCCGGCGGAGACGGTGAAGTGCCGGGCGTCGTGTTCGGGGTTCACGCCGATGGTGGCTCCGGCGGGGACGACGACGTTCTTGTCGAGGATCGCGCGGCGGACGACGGCGCCGCGGCCGACGCGTACGCCCTCCAGCAGGACGGACTCCTGGACGACGGCGCCCTGCTCAACGATGACGCCGGGAGCCAGCACGGATCCGGTGACCTGGCCGCTGATGATGCAGCCCGTGCTGACCATCGACTCGCCCGCGATCCCGCCGGCGACGAACTTCGCCGGTGGCCGCTGGGCCTGGTTGGTGAAGATGGGCCACTGCCGGTTGTAGAGGTTGAAGACCGGTCGGATCGATATGAGGTCCATGTGTGCTTCGTAGTAGGCGTCGAGTGTTCCCACGTCACGCCAGTAACCGTGGTCCCGGTCCGTCTCACCCGGCACTTCGTTGTCGTCGAAGTCGTAGACCTGCGCCTGGCCGCGCTCGGTGAGCAGCGGGAGGATGCTGCCGCCCATGTCGTGCACGGAGTTCTCGTCCTCGGCGTCGTGCTGGAGCGCGTCGATGAGGACCTTGGTGGAGAAGATGTAGTTGCCCATCGAGGCGAAGACCCGGTCCGGGTCGTCCGCGAGGCCGGGCGGATCGGCGGGCTTCTCCAGGAAGCCGTCGATGCGTGAGCTGCGGTCCGCCGTGGTGATGATGCCGAACGCGGAGGCCTGCTCACGCGGCACGCGGATGCCGGCGACCGTCACGCCCGCGCCGGCGTCCATGTGCCGGTCGAGCATCTGCCGCGGATCCATGCGGTAGACGTGGTCGGCGCCGAAGACCACGATGTAGTCGGGCTGCTCGTCGTGCACGAGGTTGAGCGACTGGTAGATGGCGTCGGCGCTGCCGAGGTACCAGCGGGGGCCGAGGCGCTGCTGTGCCGGGACGGGTGTGACGTAGTCGCCCAGCAGACCGGTCATCCGCCAGGTGGTCGACACATGCCGGTCCAGGGAGTGCGATTTGTACTGCGTGAGCACGCAGATGCGGTGGATTCCCCCATTCACCAGGTTCGACAGGACGAAGTCCACCAGCCGGTAGACCCCGCCGAATGGCACCGCGGGCTTGGCCCGGTCCGCGGTCAGCGGCATCAGCCGCTTGCCTTCGCCCCCTGCGAGGACGATGCCCAGCACGTTCGGTCGTCCGCTCACCCTGACCCCCTTCGTCTCCGGCTGCCCGCTGGCAGCCGGTCACTCCAGTACCGACTCGTAGACCTCCACGGTCCTGCGTGCCACCGCGTCCCAGCCGAATTCCGTCACGGCCCGCTGCCGCCCCGCCTCCCCCATCGCCCGCGCCCGGCCGCCGTCGCCGACGACCTCGTTGACGGCGGCCGCCAGCGCGGCCTCGAAGCCGCGCGGATCGGCTTCCTCGTACGGCACCAGCAGCCCCGTACGGCCGTGCTCGACCACCTCCGGGATACCGCCGACGGCAGAGGCGACCACCGCCGTACCGCACGCCATGGCCTCCAGATTGACGATGCCGAGCGGTTCGTAGACCGACGGGCAGACGAACACCGCCGCGTGGGTGAGGAGTTGGACGACGTCGGGGCGGGGCAGCATCTGCGGGATCCACACGACATCGCCGCGCCGCTCCCGCAGCTCGGTGACCAGGGAGCGGAACTCCGCGTCCAGCTCCGGGGTGTCGGGCGATCCCGCGCACAGCACGACCTGGGTGCCGGGGGCGAACTCGCGCGCCGCGCGCACCAGGTGCGGTACGCCCTTCTGCCGGGTGATCCGGCCGACGAACAGGACGAACGGCCGGGCCGGGTCGATGCCGAGGCGCTCCAGGACGTCGACCTGGGGGTCGGGCCGGTACAGGGCGGTGTCGATGCCGTTGTGCACCACGTGGACCCGGCCGGGATCCACCCGCGGATAGCAGGCGAGCACGTCGGCGCGCATGCCGTGGGACACCGCGATCACCGCGTCCGCCGCCTCGGCGGCGGTGCGCTCGGCCCAGCTGGAGACCGCGTAGCCGCCGCCCAGTTGCTCCGCCTTCCAGGGGCGCAGCGGCTCCAGGGAGTGGGCGGTCATCACATGCGGGATGCCGTGGAGCAGTTTGGCGAGGTGGCCCGCCATGTTGGCGTACCAGGTGTGCGAGTGGGCGAGGTCGATGTCCGTCACGGCGGCCGCGATGGAGAGGTCCACCGACAGCGTCCGGAGCGCGTTGTTGGCCCCGGCCAGTCCGGCGGCCGCCCGGTGCCGCACGAGGCCCGAGGCCTTGTCCGCGACCTCATCACCAGGTCGGGTGGCGACGCTCCAGCTGTGGACGGTGAGATCGACGAGGCCGCGCAGTTCCCGCGCGAGGAACTCGGCGTGCACCCCGGCTCCGCCGTACACGTCCGGCGGATATTCGCGCGTTAACAGCCCGACCTTCACCGTGTCCCACCTCTCCGCTGATCACCCGGTGTCCTGGGCGTTGCCGTCCCGGCCCGCTCCGCTCCGGCATCAGCGGGGCCGGCCCGGGATGCGGCGATCGGCGCAGGCCTCGTAGCCCTCTTCTGTACCGGATCGTCAGGCGGCAAACGTCACGGGGTCCGCCGGCAGGCGGCCGCGGGCGGCTTGTCCCGCGACACGGCAATGGTCCGGGGGCCCGTGGAGTGCGCCCTCTCGCGCCGGGCACGGAGAATGGGAACAATGCCGAACGACGCGGAACGCCTGCCACCACGGGCACAGGCCCACGGTGGCGGGGCGGCCCCGCACCCGGAGGAGAGAGCCAGATGCCGCACGAGCGCGCCGGACAGCCCGCACAGCCCGCCGACCTGGTCGACGTGGCCCGGCTGGTGACCGCGTACTACACGCTCCGACCCGACCCCGGCGAGGTGGGCCAGCGGGTCGCGTTCGGGACCTCGGGCCACCGTGGTTCGTCGCTGGCGGTCGCGTTCAACGAGGACCACATCGCGGCCACCAGCCAGGCGATCAGTGAGTACCGGTCAGGCCAGGGGACCGACGGGCCGCTCTTCCTGGGGGCGGACACGCACGCGCTGTCCGAGCCGGCGCGGGCCACCGCGCTCGAGGTGTTCGCCGCCAACGACGTCACGGTGCTGATCGACAGCGCGGACGGGTACACCCCCACCCCGGCGGTCTCGCACGCCGTCCTGGTCCACAACCGCGGCCGCACCTCGGGGTTGGCGGACGGGGTGGTCGTCACGCCCTCGCACAATCCGCCGGCCGACGGCGGCTTCAAGTACAACCCGCCGAACGGCGGTCCCGCCGGCTCGGAGGCCACGTCCTGGATCCAGGACCGGGCGAACGAACTCATCGCGGGCGGCCTCAAGGACGTCCGGCGGATCCCCTACGCCCGCGCGCTCGCCGCCGGCACCACGGGCCGCTACGACTTCCTCACGCACTACACCGACGACCTGCCCGCCGTGGTGGACCTGGAGGCCGTCCGGGCGGCCGGCGTGCGGATCGGCGCGGACCCGCTCGGCGGCGCGTCGGTCGCGTACTGGGGCCGGATCGCCGAGCGCCACGGGCTGGATCTGACGGTCGTCAATCCGGACTCCGACCCGACATGGCGCTTCATGACGCTGGACTGGGACGGCAGGATCCGGATGGACTGCTCGTCACCGTACGCCATGGCCTCGCTCATCCGGCGGCGCGACGACTTCCAGGTGTCCACCGGCAATGACGCGGACGCCGACCGGCACGGCATCGTGACCCCGGACGCCGGCCTGATGAACCCCAACCACTACCTCGCCGTCGCCATCTCTTACCTGTACGAGCACCGCGGGCAGTGGCCGTCGGACGCCCGAATCGGCAAGACCCTGGTCTCCTCGTCGATGATCGACAAGGTGGCGGCAGGCCTCGGCCGGAAGCTGGTGGAGGTACCGGTCGGCTTCAAGTGGTTCGTGGACGGGCTGCTGGACGGCTCGTTGGGCTTCGGCGGCGAGGAGTCCGCCGGCGCGTCCTTCCTGCGCCGCGACGGATCGGTGTGGACCACCGACAAGGACGGCATCCTGCTCGCGCTGCTCGCGGCGGAGATCATCGCGGTCACCGGCCGCAGCCCGTCGCAGCACTACGCCGACCTCACCGCACGCTTCGGCGAGCCCGCCTACGCCCGGATCGACGCGCCGGCGACGCGTGAGCAGAAGGCCGTCCTCGCCTCGCTCTCCCCCGAGCAGGTCCCGGCGGGCGAACTGGCCGGTGAGCCGGTCACGTCGGTCCTCACCGCGGCGCCCGGCAACGGCGCGTCGCTGGGCGGACTCAAGGTCTCCTCCGACAACGCCTGGTTCGCCGCCCGGCCGTCCGGCACCGAGGACGTGTACAAGATCTACGCGGAGTCCTTCCACGGTCCTGAACACCTCGCCAAGGTGCAGGAGGAGGCGAAGGCCATCGTGTCCAAGGCGCTGGACGACGCCTCCGGAAAGGCCTGACGCGCACCCACCCTCACAACGCACCCACGCACAGCAGCAGTGACGCGCACCCGTCCTGTGACCGGAGTCGACCACCGCCGGTGCTCATCCACCGGCTGACGAAGGGAACATTCCTTGAGCGGCAGCGGACTGTCTCAGGAACGGCTCGACCGGATGCGCGACGTCATGTCCGGCTACGTCGAACGCGGTGACGTACCCGGACTCGTGACGCTGGTGCACCGGCGCGGTGAGACCCGGGTCGAGGCGCTCGGCACGATGGCGGCCGGTGGCACCGTCCCGATGCACCGCGACACGATCTTCCGGATCGCGTCGCTGACCAAACCCATCACCGCGGCCGCCGCGATGATCCTGGTGGAGGAGTGCAAGCTGCGGCTGGACGAGCCGGTGGACCGGCTGCTGCCGGAACTCGCCGACCGCAGGGTGCTCCAGCGGCTCGAAGGGCCGCTCGACGACACCGTTCCGGCACGCCGGCCGATCACCCTGCGGGATCTGCTGACGTTCCGGCTGGGGATCGGAGCGGTGCTGGCGCCCCGGGGGACCCACCCGATCCAGCGGGCGATGGACGAGGCCGGCCTCTCCCCCAGTCCGAACCCGCCGGCGATCGGTCCCGACGAGTGGATGAAACGGCTCGGCGCACTGCCGCTGGTCCATCAGCCGGGCGAGCGGTGGATGTACCACACGGGTTCCGAAGTGCTGGGGGTGCTGATCGCGCGCGCCGCCGATCAGTCGTTCGCGTCCTTCCTCAGTGACCGGATCCTCGATCCGCTCGGCATGCGGGACACCTCGTTCCAGGTGCCGGCGGAGAAGCTGGACCGGCTGCCGCCGAGTTACCGGGCCCGTCCCGGAACCGGCGAACTCGTGCTCCAGGACGATCCCGCCGACAGCCGCTGGGGCCGCCCGGTGGCGTTCCCGTCCGGTGGTGGCGGGCTCGTCTCGACGGCCGACGACTACGTGGCCTTCTGCCGGATGATGCTGGACCGGGGGCGGCACGGCGGTGGACGGGTGCTGTCCCGGCCCTCGGTCGAACTCATGACCAGCAACCACTTGGCACCGGAGCAGCGGCCCGGAACCCGCAGCTTCCTCGGTCCCGACGAGGGCTGGGGTTTCGGTGTCTCCGTCTCCGTCCGGCGCTTCGATCTGGCGACGACCCCGGGCCGGTTCGGGTGGAACGGCGGCACGGGCACCTCCGCCTACACGGACCCGGGGGAGGACCTGGTCGGCATTCTGCTGACCCAGCGCCACATGGACTCCACCACTCCTCCCGCTGTCTTCCAGGACTTCTGGACCTCGGCGTACCGGGCGATCGACGACTGAGCCGCGGGGTCGTCACCCCGCAGCCGCGCCGGCCCTCCGCTTGCTCACTCAGTACCTGGCCGACGTGGGCAGCCGGAGACCTACTGGGTGACGGGCTCACTCTGCTGCGGGGCCTCGACGGCCGCGGTGATGGTGGTGCCGGCCGGGACGGACTCGTAGTAGACCGAACGGGACTGCTTGGAGCGCAGGGCCGCGGACTTGCGGACCAGGCCCTCGAGCGCGGTACGCACGCTCATGATGGTGACGGAGCGCTCCGGCGTCGAGATGGCCGTGGCGACCTCCGCCGCCGAGGCCGGGCCGCCCTGCTTGACCAGGTAGTTCTCGACGACCTTCACGAGCTTGTCGGCCTTGGGGGCGGCCGCCTTGCTGTCGGCCGCCTTCGGCGCGGCGGTCTTCGCGGTGGCGGTCTTCGCCGGCTTCGCGGTCGTGGACTTGGCCGTGGCGGCCTTCGTCGCGGCGGCCTTCGCCGGCTTCGCGGTGGCGGTCTTGGCCGGGGTGGCCTTCGCGGTCGCGGTCTTGGCGGGCGCCGCCGCCTTGGTGGCGTGCGCGGCCTCGGCCACGGCGCTCTTCGCGTCGGTCTTGCGGCCGCGGCCGGCCCGGCCCTGGGTCGGGACCGACTTGCGCGCGGTACGGCGCCTGGCGCCGGGCACCTTCGCCGACTTCGCGTGCGGTGCGACGTGCGCTTCCGGCTCGCTCTTCTGCGGTTCGGCCTGCTCGGAGACGGAGTGCTGCTTCTTCGCGCCGACGGCGCTCTGCATGCTCAGCAGCATCTCGCGGTCCTGGACGAGGACCTCCAGCTCCTTCTGGAGCACGTCGATCTGCGCGAGAACGCGGTCGCGGTCACCTTCGTTCTGCCGCAGATCGGCGGCGACGCGGGCTTCGTACTCGCCCTGCAGACTCTGGCTCTTGGACATGACGTCCGACATGGACACCACTCGCCTTTCGTTGCTCACTTCGCGTCATTGATGACCGTGATGGTAGCCATCAACGTATGAGGGGATATTCGAAACGGACGCTCACATCACGTCCCCGTGGTCCGGGCCGGACCGAGCTGCGCCGACATCCGTATGAGTAAGACCATCCCAGTCAACGTCCGCGAAAGCCAACTCGGTTCCCCGGATCCCGTCCGGGAGGTTACATCTTTCGGGCGCGGGAGGATAGGAGCAGCGTCCCCCGTTGACCTGGAAGTGTGGCGGCCCGGACGGCGAATTCCTTTCGCCCCGCCGGGAGTTGCCTCACTCGGCCGGGTACCGTCCGGCCGGTCCCGCGGCCCCCCGCGTTCGTGCTGCGCGGGAGAAACTCGGCGAACAGTTCGAGTTCGCTCCCGCTGTCCCGGAGGCGGATCAGCGCTTCCCGCACTTGTCTTCCCGGACCGTTGACGCCCTCTCCGGCAGGGCGCGATCCTGGAGTGACGCGAGTGAAAGGACACATCGTGTTCGAGCGTTTGCACAACTTATAGAGCGGCGAAAGGGCCGGGTGCCGAGGAGCGACACCTTCGGGTATCACGACCCGGACAACGGGCACCGGCCGTACGGCGGGGCGGATATCGATCCGGCCCCGGACGCGGCTCGCCGCACCAATCCGGACCGGAACACCCGGCCGCGGCAGGAGTTGTTCGGCCGGGACGGGCAAGAAGCCGCCTATGAGACCAAGCGACGAAGTGGCCGCGCGGCGTATCGGCGTGCTGCTCGTGATGCAGGGCGCGCTGTTGACGGGCTTCGGCCTGCTGCTCACGCGGTGGCTGGTGAAGGTTCCGCCGTTCACCGCGGAGGACGGGATCAACCGCGCCTTCGCCGCGCACCGGTCGGCGGGCTGGAACAGCGCCACGTACTGGCTGTCCCAGCTGGGCAACACCCATGCCGTCGTGCTGATGACGGCGGTGTCGGTGGCCCTGCTCCTGTTGCCGGTGTACGGGCGGCTCCAGCGCGAAGCGCTGTTCCTGGGCGCCGCGGTGGCCCTGCAGTCGCTCGTCTTCCTCATGGTGACCGCGGTCATCGACCGGGCCCGTCCGGACGTGGCACACCTGGATGCCGCCCCGCCGACGTCCAGTTTCCCCTCCGGGCACACCGGTGCCGCGACGGCGCTGTACGGCGGTCTGGCCGTTCTCGTCCTCATCCGCTTCCGCGGAAACTGGCGCTTCGTGCCGGCCGCGGTCCTGTTCAGCGTTCCCGTGCTGGTCGCGGTGGCGCGCCTGTACCGGGGGATGCACCATCCCACCGATGTGCTCTTCGGTCTGCTCAACGGGGCCGGAATCCTGCTGATCATGGGGCGTTCACTGCTGCCGGCGCGCGCCCGGCCGCAGGTGCCGGGGCAGGCTGAGCACATCACCTCTGCGGGTGCGACGGCCGTCACGCGGTACGGGCGGCGGGCGGCCGTGGTGGTGAATCCGACCGTCGTGGACGACGCGCTGCACGACGCGATCCGCCGCACGCTGGGTCGGTACGGCTTCCAGGACGTCTCCTGGCACGGGACGGCCGAGGACGACCCGGGGAACGGCGCCGTACGGCGGGCCGCGCTCAGGAAACCCGACCTGATCGTCGTGTGCGGCGGTGACGGCACGGTGATGGCCTGTGCCGACGGCCTGGCGCACAGCGGCATCCCGACCGCGGTCCTGCCCTGCGGCACCGGCAACCTGCTGGCGCGCAACCTCGGTTATCCGGTCGATCCCCTCGCCGCTCTCGTCGCCGCGCTGGAGGGCACCACCCACGCCATCGACCTCGGGACCGCCGACGGCGACGGCATCTCCGGAGCCCGGTTCGCCGCCATGGCCGGCGCCGGGTTCGACGCCGCCGTGGTCGGGGACGCCTCCTCCCGGATGAAGGCGGGCATCGGCTGGGCCGCCTATCTGGTGTCCGGGGTGCGCCATCTGCGCGACCCCGGGATGCGGCTGACCCTGCGACTCGACGACGGACCGGAGCTCGGCCGCCGGGCACGGATGGTGCTGGTGGGCAACGTCGGCACGCTGCAGGGCGGTGTGCCGCTGCTCCCGGACGCGCGGCCGGACGACGGGGTGTTCGACGTCGTGCTGCTCAACCCGGCGGGACCGCTCGGCTGGCTGCGCGCCGCCGCCCATGTGCTGAGCCGGCCGCACCACGACAGGACACCCCTGCCGCCGGGCCGCGGTGGACGGTTCGCCGACGGCGCGCTGGAGTACTTCACCGCACGGCGCATCGAGATGACCTTCGAACGTCCCCAGGAACGGGAGTTGGACGGTGAACCGGTCGGTCCCGGCGTACGGCTGGTGATGGAGGTCGATCCGGGCGCCCTGCTGATGCAGTTGCCGGCGACCTCACCCACGGCATCGTCATCGGCGCCGGCGGGCACCGAGGAACCGGCAGTCCTGACAGGAGTACACGATGGGTACGGCAACGCGCGTTCCGCAGACCCGCGACATCACGGGCGACGAACTCTCGGGCGATGATGCCTGGGCCACCCTGCGCCGCTACGGCGGATGGAAACTGGCCCGCGACGCCTTTCTGCGGTTCCGGTACGCCGACGGGTTCAGCCACGCGCGGGCGCTGGCCCTGCAGACGGTCCTGTCGCTGGTGCCGTTCGCCATCGCCGTCGTCGGGCTGTCCACCGTGCTGCACGCCGAAGGCGTCGGGCGGGTGGCCGAACTCACCGTGCTGCGCATGTCGAGCGGCCCGAGCTCCGATGTCGTGAGGAACGCCCTCACCGACAGCCGCCGGCACGCCGACGAGGGCGGACAGCTGGCACTGTGGTTCGGTCTGCTGTTCGCCCTGGTGAACGTCACCACCGCGATGAGCCAGATCGAACGCGGCGCCAACCGCATCTACGGCGTGGAGCGCGACCGGCCCTTCCACCTCAAGTACCGGCGCGGGGTGCTGATGATGCTGCTCGCCGGACTGCCCCTGGGCCTGGGCTCCATCCTCATGGTCGGCGGCGCCGACATCGCCGGAGCGGCGGCCCAGGTGTACCACTGGACGCCGGACCAGACGACGGCCTGGAACCTGCTGCGCCGGCCGGTGGGCATCCTTCTCGCGCTGTTCTCCGCCTCGGTCGTCTTCCGCAGTTCGCCGCGCCGCCGGCAGCCCGGCTACACCTGGCTGGCCTTCGGTGCGGCCGTCTATCTGGCGCTGTGGACCCTGCTGACCTGGCTGCTCAGCCTGTACGTCGAGTTCAGCAGCTCGTTCAACTCCGTGTACGGCCCGCTGAGCGCCTTCATCTCGCTGCTGCTGTGGTCCTACCTCACGGCGATAGCGCTCTTCATGGGCATCGCGTTCGCCGCCCAGTTGGAGGCGGTCCGCGCCCGCGTCAAGGAGCCGGTTCTCCAGGATCCGGGGGTCTGAGCGGTGCGGCTCCGCAACCCGGACAGGTCGGTGACTCGGCCCGCGATGATGATTCTCCGCCGGAACGGGTAGCCGTCACCAGCATGAGGGCACTGTCGCGATTTCCCGGAAACCTGATCCGCCGGCTGCGCGGCCCGGACGAGCGCCTCGGCGTACGGCTGCTGCTCACGGCGGCGGTGTGCGCCGTCGCGACCGTACCGTTCGCCTTCGTTCTGGTCCTCGTGGAGGCCCACTGGGGTCCCCTGCACCGCGCCGACCGGAGTGCGGCCGAGAACCTGCACCGGGCGGCGCTGGACCACCCGGCATGGGTGACAGTGCTGCGCTTCCTCACCAACGGGCTGTGGTCGCCCACCGTCATGCGGCTGCTGGTGGCCGCTGTCGTGGTGTGGCTGCTGTACCGCCGCGCCTGGCGACTGGCCGCCTGGGCCGCCGTCACGGCCGCCCTCAGCTCCATGGTGGGGGTGATGGTCAAGACGGCCGTGGAACGCGCCCGCCCGCAACTGCCGGACCCGGTGGCCCACGCCCCCGGCTATTCGTTCCCCTCCGGCCACGCCATGACCGCCACGACGTCCTGCGGAGTGCTGCTGCTCGTCCTGCTGCCGCTGGTCCCCCGCGGCCTGCGCGCGCTGCCATGGGCGGCGGCGGTGATCTCCGTGGTGGGTGTCGGCTACACCCGGGTCGCGCTCGGCGTGCACTGGGCGAGCGACGTGGTGGGCGGCTGGCTGCTCGGGCTGGCCGTACTCGCCGCCACCACCGCCGCGTTCCAGGCCTGGCGCCAGGAGGCGGGTCTCGCCCACACCTCACCGGCCCAGGGTCTGGAACCCGAACTGGACACCCCGCACACCGCGCCCGAACCGGCCCTCCACCTCGGCCACCACCCCACGGACGAGAACCCGTCCCCTACGGATACGAAGGAGGACGACTCACGTCCGTGAGGGCGGTCGGCCGACCGGCGAACCTCAGAACCTCAGAACCTCAGAACAGGGTGTCGGCGAACCGGTCGACCTGGTCGGTGTCCGGGGACCAGCAGTAGAGGATCACTTCGTCGGCGCCGAGGTCGGTGTACGTACGCACCGCGGCCTTGATCTCCTTCGGATCGCCCAGCAGTCCGTCGGCGAAATGGGAGGCGTCGCCGAGGAACGCGTAGTAGTGGCCGACGTTCTTGCGGGCTTCCGCGACCACCGCGTCCGGGCCGATGGCGACGTTGAGCTGGGCCACCAGCCGGGGCGCCGACGTACGCCCGGCGTCGCGCCAGGCCTGTTCCGCCTGGCGGAACAGGCGGTCGGTGAAGTGCGGTGACGGCGCGGCGCCGAGGAAGCCGTCACCCCAGCGGGCGGCGCGGGCGATCGCGGCGGGGGTGAAGCCGCCGAAGAGCACTTCGGGGCCGCCGGGTGTCACGGGCGCGGGTCCGATCGGTCCCACACCGTCGCCGTAGGGCTCGCCCGCCCAGACGCGGCGCAGTACCGCCATCTGCTCGTCGAGCCGGCGGCCGCGCCGGTGGACGTCGACTCCGGTGGCAAGGTAGTCGTCCTCGCGTCCGCCGATCCCGATGCCGAGGGTGAAGCGGCCGCCCGAGAGGTGGTCGAGGGTGGCGGTCTGCTTCGCCAGCAGTGCGGTCCGGTGCAGAGGTGCGAGCAGTACCTCGGTCTGTACGCGGATGCGGTGGGTGGCGCCCGCGAGGGCGGCCAGGGTGATGAGTGGTTCGGGGTTGTCGTGGACCAGCCGGTCCAGCAGTCCGAGGGTGGTGAAGGGGCCGGCGTCGGCACGACGGGCCCAACTCAGCAGCCGACCGGGATCGTCGACGGGAAGACCGAGACCGATGTTCATGTGTGACTCCTCAAGAAGGGCAGACGAAATCGATGCCGCCCCTCCGTGATCTCGCACGAACGATACGTGCGGGCGCGCTCCCGTTTGCGGCGTACCTCCAGGGAGCGGTGCTCGGAGTCCAGCCATCCTAGAGCAAGCCGCGAGGGACGAGTGGGGTCTTGGGACGGGATCAGGACACCGCGGCGGGTCCCGGCGCCCAGTGGGCGCGCTCGCATAGGGTCACGTGGTGGCTTTGATCAGGATCGAGCGCTCCTCCCCACTGCCCGTCGACGAGGTGTGGCGGCGGCTCACCCGCTGGGAGCGGCACGCGGCCCATGTGCCGCTGACCAGGATCACCGTCACCACCCCGCCGCCCACGCGGCTGGGCACCGTGTTCGTGGCGCGGTCCGGCCTGGGGCCTGTCGGGTTCGACGACCCCATGGAGATCGTGCGCTGGGAACCGCCCGCGCCTGGTGGCACCGGCCGTTGCCGGCTGGAGAAGCGCGGCACGGTCGTCGTGGGGTGGGCCGAGATCGAAGTGGCCGCGCGGGACACCGGATCGCGGATCGTGTGGACCGAGGATCTGCGGGTACGGGGACTGCCGCGGCTGTTCGACGGTCTGACCGTCCGGTCCGGCCGGCTGATGTTCGGCCGGGCGATCTCCGGACTGCTCGCGGAGGCATAGCCCCGGCGTGCCGGGGCGCCCGGTCGCGACGACGAAGAGAAGGACATCGGTGATGGACGAACGGCTGGTCGTGGTCGGCAGTCTCAACATGGACCTCTCGGTCACGGTGCCGCGTCTCCCCCGGCCGGGCGAGACGGTCTCCGGCGCCGATGTCGTCCGCGGACCCGGCGGGAAGGGCGGCAACCAGGCGGTCGCCGCGGCGCGGCTCGGCGCACGGGTCCGGATGGTCGGGCTGCTCGGGGACGATGCCCATGGCGTGGAACTGCGGGCGGCCCTGACGGCGGAGGGGATCGACGACAGCGCGGTGGGCACCCTCCCGGACACCGCTTCCGGACTGGCGCTGATCGTGGTGCAGCACGACGGCGAGAACACCATCACCCTCTCCCCCGGCGCCAACCACCACCTGGACGAAGCCACGTTGCGGAGCCTCACGGAAGGCCTCGTCGCGAACAGCGCCGACACCGTCCTGCTCCAGCTCGAAGTGCCGCTGCCCACCGTGCTGGCCGCGGCCCGCGAGGCGCGCGCCGCCGGGGCGCTGACCGTGCTCAACGCCGCTCCGCTGCCCGGTCCCGGCCCGCTGCCGGCCGAACTGCTGCGTGCGGTCGATGTCCTCATCGTCAATGAGACCGAGGCCGCCGGACTGCTCGGCCTCCCCGACGTACCGTCCGGCGGCCGGGACGAGGATTGGACGGCGCGCGCGGACCAGCTCCGTCGGCTGGGGCCCGGGACCGTCGTGGTCACGCTCGGCGCGGCCGGCGCGGTCGCCGCCGATGCCCGGGGTCCGCTCACCGAACCGGGCTTCCCGGTCGACGCGGTGGACGCCGTCGGTGCGGGCGACGCCTTCTGTGCCCAACTGGCCATCGCTCTCGGTCTCGGCAGCCCGCTCGCCGAGTCCGTCCGCCGGGCCTGTGCGGCCGGCGCCGTGGCCGCCACCCGGCGCGGCGCGCAGAACGCGCTGCCCACCCGGGCCGAAGTCGACTCGCTGCTCGCGGCAACTCCCTGATGATCGCGCGGCAAGGCAACGGTTTAGCCTGGGAGCGACCCGAGTCGGGTGGTCCCGAGTGAAGGAAGAACATGAACGGCGTCACCGGATTCACCAGCGTTTCCCCGACCACGCTCGCCGACGTCCTGGGCCGTGAGCAGGTCATGGACATCGGCATCCGCCCGCTGTGGCCCTCTCCGCGGATTGCCGGCCCGGCGTTCACCGTACGGTGCCCTCCCGGCGACAACCTGATGCTGCACGCGGCCATCCACCGCGCGGAGCCCGGCTCGGTCATCGTCGTCGAAGCGGGTGACGTGGACTACGCGCTCGCCGGCGGCAACGTCTGCGCCGTCGCCCAGCGCCGGGGGATCGCGGCGTTCGTGCTCGACGGTGTGATCCGTGACCTCGCCGAGGTGCGCGAGATGGGCTTTCCCGTCTTCGCCAGGGGCGTCATCCCCATTCCCGGGACCAAGAAGGCCGTTGCGCCGCTCAACGGCACGGTGCGGTGCGGCGGCGTGAACGTGAGCGCCGGCGACATCGTGGTCGCCGACGAGGAAGGCATCGTCGTCACTCCCGGCGCCCGTCAGGAGCAGGTGCTCGCCGACGCCCGCACCAAGATGGCCAAGGAGGCCGGCGAATCCCTCGATGCCTGGGAAGCGGCGCATCGTGCCCGCATCGACGCGATCCTGGCCGAGAAGGGCTTCACCGGCTGACCGAGGCCGTTCGGCTCAGGGGGCGTCGTGCCGCGGCGCGCCTCGTGCGGTCCGGTCCGGTTGGTGTGCGCGGTGCTTCCGGTGCCAGTGGGGGCGGTGCACGGAGACGGCCGTGGCCCGGCGCGTCAGGGCTCCGAGTCCGATCAGTGTGACCGTCCAGGTGCCGACGAAGGTGTAGATCAGCGTCGGTGCGTCGGCGCGTACCGCTTCGATCAGCAGGATCAGGGATCCGGCGGCCAGTCCGCCGAGCAGCGCCACCAGCCAGCGGACCGGCGGGCGTCGCACCCTGCGGTAGGCAGGGGCGACCCAACTGGCCAGCCGGCGCAGGAGTCGGCCTTCACGGCGGAAGTTGACCTCCATACTGCTGAGGATCCGGCGTTCCTCGTCGGTGAGTTCTACAGCTCCCATCGTGTGGGTCCCTCCCCCGTGCGGCTGAACGGACTGATGGCGCGGCGGTCCGCACCGTGCTTCCCGGGGGTTGGAGGGGCGGCGCGCTCGGCTGCCGACGCGGCCGCTCCGGGAAGATCGGGAACCTCGACCAGGGCAGGTAAGTCCGGTGTGAGCTGTGAGTGTTCGTCAGCGTCCATGAGGTGTCTCCGCGATGTCTGGCCCCCGGGCGGAGGCCGCCTCCTGCGCTCCTTCGTCAACGCCGGCCGCGCTTCCGGCCGGACGATACTCCGTGCTCCGCACCGTGCTGTCGTACACCCTCGTGGGTGGCAGGTCTCCGGCCGGTTCAGCTCCGCACGGGGGCGGAGGTCCGCCGGCCGGCCGGAGAACTCTGTACTGAAGCCGCTTCCCCCGGCGCGGGGAGGCAAAACGCCCGGCGCGTGACAGGGCTCCCGTGGTCCACGTGGACCCGAGCGCGCCCCTCGACGCGCCGCGGACCGGTGCGCGGCACGCCCGGGAATCCTGGCGTGCCGCGCACCGGTCCGCGGCGGACGGGCGGGAGTTCGGGCCGTCAGAGGCCCGACTTCTCCTGAGGGATGCGTTCCAGCAGCCCGCGCAGGTCGTCCGCGTGCTCCTCCTCCTGCGCGAGGAGCTCCTCGAACACCCGGCGGGTGGTCGGGTCGCCGTTGCCGAGCCACTGGGCGATCTCCGTGTAGGAGGCGATGGCGACCCGTTCCGCCACCAGATCCTCCTTGATCATGTCGATCAGCCCGAGGCTCGCGTCGTACTCGGCGTGCGACCGCTTGGTGAGGGTGTCCGGGTCGAAGTCCGGCTCCCCGCCCAGCTGGACGATCCGCTGGGCCAGCTTGTCCGCGTGCGCCTGCTCCTCCTGGGCGTGCTCCAGGAACTCGGCGGCGACGGGCTCGGAGTACAGCCCGGTGGCCGTGAAGTAGTGCCGCTTGTAGCGGAGCGTGCACACGATCTCGGTGGCCAGTGCCTCGTTCAGCACCTGGATGACCCGTTGCAGGTCAGCGCCGTAGGCATCCGTCACCGGACCCTTCTCGATCTCCTTGCGTGCCCGGCTCCGGAGCGTTTCGATGTCGGTCAGGAACTCCGCCATGTCGTACTACCGTCCTTCGTGATCTGCGGCCAAGACGAACGGGAGACCCGTCCACGCGCTGCGCGTACCCGGCCGTCCCGCCCGGTACGCCCTCCCCGGCCGGAGATCAGCCACCCGGCCCCGGCGTTGCCGGTGGCAGCGGGTCATCCGGCCGAATCCGGCTCCCCCCCGCGCGAACCGCACACCCGGTCGCACCGACGGCGTTCGGCCCGTGCAGACGCCCCAGGACGGGGTAGCAGACCGGCATGGGCTCGGAGTCTGTTCCCGGTACCCGCCGCACCGCGCACTCCGGCTCGGACGGTCCGTCGTCCCGCCGGGGGCCGAAGCCTGCCCGGGTGGCGCGCCGGATCTGGCGGCGGGGCGTGGAGATAGAGCTGATGCAGCGGTCGATGGGCTTCGCCGCACTCGGCCTGGTGACGCTGATTCCGCTGCTGATCGTCGTGGCGGCGGCGCTGGGGCACAACGGCCAGGGGTTCGTGGCGTGGGTGCGGGACGCACTGGGGGTGACGGGCGGATCCGCGCGCGCGGTGGAGAGCCTGTTCAGCAGCCCGGCGCGGGTGCTGAGTACGACGACCGCGCTCAGCCTCGGGTCCCTGGCGGTCTTCGGGCTGTCGTTCATCGCCGCCATCCAGACCGCCTACGAACGCATCTGGGACCTGCCGTCCGCACCCTGGCACGCCACCTGGCGGCGGGCGCTGGCTCTCGCGCTCCTGGTCGGCTACCTGCTGACGGCCGAGTACGCCGACCACGTCCTGCAGGACACTCCGCTGCAGCCCCTCATCCGCATCGTGGTGACGGGAGTCGGGGGCGTGGCGTTCTTCTGGTGGATCCAGCACTTCCTGCTGTGCGGCCGCATCGGCCGGCGGCTCCTGCTGCCCGGCGCCCTGCTGACCGTGGGCGGGCTGGTCGGTCTCCGGTTCTTCTCCATCACCGTCTTCTCGCCGCTGATCGCCGGCAGCGCGGTCTCGTACGGGCCCATCGGCACCGTCCTGATCGTCCAGTCCTGGCTCATCGGCATCGGATTCGTGATCTATGCGGGAGCGCTGGCTGGGCAGGGGCTGTACGAGCGCAAGCGTCCTCAGTGACGTGACCGTGCCACCATCCGACCGGTTGGGAGAGGACGACAGTGGAGCGTTGGCAGTACGGCTTTCTGTACATCGGGTACTACGGGCCCCCGGGGGCGGAAAAGGTCTACGAACTGGTGGTCACCGGCGAAGGCGCGGAGATCGTCGCGCTGGAGGACTCGACGCTGCAGACCCCCGCCCTGATCCTGGCCCGGCTCGACCGGCTGGGCGGCGAGGGCTGGCTGCTCGAGGCCCGCGGCGATGCCGAGTACAGCGCACAGGGGATGGCACCGGCCTGGATGCTCGACAAGGTCAGGGAGCTGGATCCCGGGGGCGAGATGGGGACGTACTCCATCTACACGATGCGGCGGACGCTGGACTGACCGCTGTCAGCCGATGCTGCACTTGCGGGCGGTCAGCGGCGGCCCGTCCACCGCGCAGTGCATACGCGGCGCGGGCTGCTCCTCCTCCCCCTCCTCCTGCGGCGCTGCCGGCGCCTCGGCGGGCGGGGGAGGTGGGGTGCGGATCGTGATGGCGGCCAGCGCGGCGCCCGCGGCGAGCAGCGCCGCCGCGATGACCAGCGACTGGTGGAATCCGTGCGAGAACGCCTCGGGGTCGTCGTAGCTGCGGCCCGTCAGTCCGGTGACGGCGGGCAGCGCGGCGACGGCGATGAGGCCGGCGGCGCGGGCGACCGCGTTGTTGACCCCCGACGCCACGCCGGCGTGCTCGGCGCCGACGGCGTCCAGGACGGTGGCGGTGAGCGGGGCGACCAGGACGGCCAGGCCGAAGCCCAGCACCACGACGGCGGGCAGCACGTCCTGGACGTAGTCGGCGTCCGGCCCGATGCGGAACATCAGCAGGATCGCGGCCGCGCAGATCAGCGGTCCGATCGTCATCGGCAGCCGGGGCCCGATGCGCTGCGACAGCCGGCCGAAGCGCGCGGAGAGCAGGAGCATCATGATCGTGATCGGCAGCATCGCCGTCCCGGCGGCGATCGGCGAGAATCCGGAGACGACCTGCAACTGGACGGCGAGCAGGAAGAACACTCCGCCGAACGCCCCGTAGACGGCGAACGTGACTCCGTTCGCGGCGCTGAACTGGCGTGAGGAGAACATGCTCAGCGGCAGCATCGGGTGCGCCTGGCGTGCCTCCGCGACGAGGAAGCCGGCCAGGGCGGCGATGCCGAGCGCACCGCTGACGAGCACCGTCGGCGACCCGGCTCCGTGCTCCGGGGCGGCGATGATCGCGTAGGTGACGCCGGCCAGTCCGACACAGCTCAGGGCCGCGCCGAGCACGTCGATCCGGCCGGTGGCAGCCGGATCGCGGGTCTCGGGGACGTGCCGCCGCGAGATGAGGACGACGGCGACGGCGAGCGGGGCGTTGATGAGGAACACCCAGCGCCAGGAAGCGGCCTGGACGAGCCAGCCGCCGAGGAACGGGCCGATCGCGGTCGCGACACCGCCGAAGGCGGACCAGGAGCCGATCGCCCGCGCCCGGTCCTCCGGGTGGAAGGACGCCTGGATCATGGCCAGGCTGCCGGGCATCAGCAGCGCTCCCCCGACGCCCTGCAGCGCTCGTGCGGCGAGCAGCAGGCCGGATGAGGGCGCCAGCCCGCACAGCAGGGAAGCGGCGGCGAACCACAGGACGCCGACGTTGAAGACCCGGCGCCGGCCGTACCGGTCGCCCAGCGCTCCGCCGAGCAGGATGAGTGAGGCGAGTGCGACGGTGTACGCGGTGACCGCCCATTGCAGGGTGCCGAATCCTGCGCCGAAGTCACGGCCGATCGCCGGCAGGGCGATGTTGACGACGGTGGCGTCGATGCCGGCGAGCGCCGACCCGAGGATCGAGGCGACGAGCACCCACCGCCCGGCGGCGGAGCGGACGCGGATCTCCCCGGCCGTCCCGGTCCCGCCGGGTTTCCCGGCCACGCCCGCCTGCCCGGCCTCGTCCGTCTTCCGGCGGGCCGCCCGCGACAACGAGAACATGGCAGGGCCTACCGTTCTGATCCGGGCAGCCGGAGCGATACGCCGCCGGTGGCGGGTGCGGGCGCGCGGTCCAGGAACTCGATCGGGTTCGTGGTGATCGCCTCCCAGGTCAGCGCTGCGCGATCCGGTGGGCCGGGGGCCCGGCCGGCACGGTTCACGCTAGGTGCGCCGATCTCCTACGGCAAGCGGTCCGGGAGCCCGGACGGCGACCACGCGGCGCCCCGTGGCCGCCGGTCGTGCGACGTCAGGCGTCGATGTCCCGGAGGCGTTCCATCTCGCGCCGGTCGCGCTTGGTGGGGCGTCCCGCCCCGCGGTCGCGGTGGCCGATCGCCAGGAGGTCCGCACGGGCGGGCGGCGGCGGGCTGTTGTCGACGAAGCACTCCGCGGCGACGGGCGCCCCGACGCGCTTGCGCACGATGCGCGAGACGACCACGATTCGCTCGGCACCCTCCCCGCGCAGCCGTACCTCGTCCCCGGCCCGCACCGTGTGGGCCGGTTTCACCCGCTCACCGTTGACCTTGACGTGGCCGGCGCGGCACGCCGCGGCGGCCATCGACCGGGTCTTCGTCAGCCGTACGGACCAGATCCAACTGTCGACCCGTACGGTCCCCTCGTCTGCAGCCATGACACGACCTTAAAGCCGGCGCGGCCCGGCGTGGCCAGGATGGGGTCAGCTGCCGCCGACGGCCCCGCTCTCCAGGGGTACCTGCCGCAGTCCGGCACGGCGTCCGGTCGCACGGGAGGTCCGGCCGGACGGGACCGCCGCGCGCCACAGCCGTACACACGACAGCAGCGTCGCGGCCGCCAGCAGGCTGTTGCGCGCCAAGAGGACGGCAACGCCCTGCCAGGAGCTGTTCAGCACCGCGCCGAAGAACAGCGGGAAGTCCACGGCGGTGACGGCGGTGGCGAGGAGCAGCAGTACCGCCACCGGGCGCTGGGTGGTGCCGCGCACCGTCAGGCACACCGCGGCGAGGGCGATCAGCCAGATCAGGTACTGCGGGCTGATCACCCGGCTGGTGGAGGTGAACAGCAGCACCGCCGTCAGGGCCGCGTCGTAGACGGTGGCCTCGCTCCAGACCCTGGCCCGCCAGCGCCACAGCAGCAGCCATCCGAACGCCACCGCGGTCAGCAGCAGGGAGCCGCGGGCGACGCTGGAGACGTAGGGGCCGAGGAACTCGAACGAGCCGTAGTGCATCCTGACGCGGCCGGGCCAGCCGCCCAGCCGGGCCAGGTGCAGCAGGGTGCCGCCCATCGACTCGACCTCGACGCCCCGGTTGCCCTGCGAGGACAGGAATCCGAACGTCCCGCGGAAGCCCAGCGCCAGCACCGTCAGCAGCACCGCCGCGGACCCCAGCACCGCGCTCCAGGCCTGGCGGGTGGACCGGCCCCTGGGGGTGCCGAGCACGATCAGCGCCGGCCACACCTTGATCATCGCGGCGAGCCCGGCGAGAGTGCCGCCGAGCCACGGCCGCCGGCCGATGACCAGCAGGGAGAGCACGGCCAGCGCGGTGACCGCCACATCGAACCGCGCGAAGGGCAGTGCCAGCAGCAGGGGCAGACCGCCGGCCCACAGCCAGGCGCCGGCCGCGCTGCCGGACCCGCCGGCCGGACCGCCACTGCGCGCGGCGCGCACCAGGGCCAGCACCACCACGGCGTCGGCCAGCACCATCAGTGCGACGAATCCCTGCAGGTACGACACCACGGGCAGCAGACGGGGCGCGAGCATGACCAGCCCCGCGCCCGGTGGGTACTGCCAGGTGACGTCCCCGGCCGGGAACGATCCGGCCGCCAGTTCGCCGGCCCAGCGCGTGTACAGCCGGTGCACCTCTTCCGCGATGTCCCCGCGCCCGGTGCGCAGCATGGCCAGCATCACCAGCCGCGAGGCCACCCAGTAGGCCGCAAGCGGCCACCAGCGGGACCCGATGCCGAATCCAGCAGGCGCCGTACGCTCCCGGTCCGTTTCGCACGCACATCCCGTGCACTCGGCCTCACCGCACGACGCCACCCGAACCTCCACAGTCCACGCCACCCGCCAACCACACCACCTCCGACGCTAAAACATCACAAAAGCTGCCAAAATGACCAACACGCTGAAATCGTTCACCAAAGCTCAGCCTGCTCAGCGGCTCAGCCGGGCAGGCCCTGCTCCGCCACCAGGTCTTCCAGGAGCGCGACGGCCCGGTCGGCGCCCGGCAGGGCGGCGATCTCGTCCCGCAGTCCTTCGGCGGCCAGCCGGTAGGACGCGTCCGCCAGTACCTCGACGACCGCCTCGCGGACGTGGTCCGGGGTGGCCGACACGGCGTCGAGCACGCGGGAGACGCCCAGCGCGGCACAACGGGCCGCGTTCTGGGGCTGGTCGGCGCCCATCGGGATCAGCACCGACGGCAGACCGTACGCCAGCGCGCCGATCACGCTCCCGGACCCGCCGTGCGAGACGACCACGTCGCAGTGCGGCAGAAGCGCCGCCTGCGGGACGAAGCGCTCGATGCGCACATGGCCGGGCTGCGGTCCGAGTTCCGCGGGGTCGATGTCCTTGCCGACCGTCACGACCACATTGACCGGCAGATCCCGCAGCCCCTTCAGCACCCGCGCGAAGAGGTCCCCCGACTCCACGTTGAACACGGTGCCGAGGGTGAAGTAGACGGTCGGAGCGTCGTCCAGTTCCCCGATCCACTTCGGCACGGCCTCCTCCGCCACCGCGTCGAGGCCGCGCGGCCGGAGCGCCTGCCCGGTGGGCGGCAGCGGGAAGTCCGGGTGCCGGAAGCCGGGCGGGAAGGGCGCCAGGACGAGGTGGCGGCCGAGCATCTCCAGCCCGGGGTCGGCGGGCAGGCCGTGCTCGGCGCGCAACTCGTTGAGCGGCTCCGCGATCAGGTGGTGCCGGACGAACGAGCCCTCGGCTATGACGAGCACGCGCGCGTACGGCAGCCCCAGGCGCTCGGCCACGACCACACTGCCGAAGTCCATCTCCTCGCACACCAGCAGATCGGGCTCCCACGCGGCATACAGGTCGACCCCGCTCGCCGCGCGCTCACGCGCCATCCGGCCGGCGAAGGCGTCCCGCAGGACCTGGTCCTCGCGCTCGGTACTGACCGCGAGGAGCGGACGCCGCTCCGCCTGCCATTCGCGGCCGGTGTCCTCCTCCAGGACGTCGAATCCCGCCGCCGCCACCGTCCTGGCCATGCTGGGACGGCAGGTGAACACGACGGTGTGGCCGGCCTCCCGTGCGGCGTCCGCGATCGGGATCAGCGGTTCGAAGTGGCCGTTCCCTCCGACGAAGGTGAACAGAATGCGCACGGTGGCGTCCCCTCTCGCTCGCGAAGGTCGACATCATGCCATCGTTCCGCGAGCGGGAGACGGGGGACGGTCCACGACCGGACAGCGGGCTCGGCCCAGGGCGAGCCGCGCTACTCGGCGGGATCGGGCTCCACCAGCAGCCGGGCTGATCGGCCGCACCCGGGCCGCGCTGCTGACCGGCCTGACGGAACCCGCCTCGACCTCCGCGCTCGCCCACCGCCATGCCTCGCGGGCGGCACCGTATCGGAGCACCTGTCGGTGCTGCGGGACGCGGGCTTCGTCGTCGGCGAGCGCCTCCGGCACGAGATCCGCCACCGCCGCACGGAACTCGGCCACGCGGTGGCGGAGCGCGGGCACGGCGCCGGGTAGCGCACTGAGGCGGCGGCGACCGCCGTCAGGACGTGGGGCGCTCGTAGAGTCGGTCGAGCCGGTGGTCGAGGGCGACCAGGTCCGGATGCCGGGCGACGAAGCGCTTGCCGCGCTCCCGTTCCCGGACCGCGTCGCGGACGCTGCGCCGGGCGGCCCGGTGGAGCGCCGCGGCGAACCGGGCGGCCGGTTGCCCGGCGGCGGCCAGCTCAGCGGCCACGGCACGGAACTCCGCGTCGACCTCGGCGAGATGGGGACCGCGCCGGTCGGCCGCGTCCTCGACCGCGATCCGGGCCTCGGCCCGGTCGATGCCCAGTCGTGCGGCAAGCCGGAACGCGATCGTGTCCAGAACACGCTGCTGCTCGGGCGTCATGGATCCAGTGTTGCGCACGGAACGCCGTCGCGATAGCGTGCCGGGCCCCCTCGTCCGGAGGCAGATCCGCACGTCAGTCCTGGGGCTCGCCGTCCGGCGGGTCGATCCGGCGGGACTCCTCGGCACGGCGGCGCAGGGTGTTGCGACGATATCCGGCCACGGCGATCAACAGGCCCGCGGCAAGGCTGACGCCGACCCACAGGCCGAGCCACTCCAGAGCCGTGATCACCAGCGCCGCCACCTCCTTGTCTCGCCGGCTGCGCGGGGCAGATGGCGGCGGGTGAGGCGAACCCGTCAATACAACGCATTGCTACCGGATCATGCCGAACCGCTCTTACCGGAGTGTCCCAGCCCGTCGGCGTCCGGGAGGACAACTTCCCGCAACGGTCACTCCTCCGGGGGAGGTTGCTCTCAAACCTCCACACCGTATTCCGCTCCCGAGCGCTCCTCCTCGTAGCGTTCCCGCAGTTGGCCGGCATAGCGGCGCAGGCTGTCGGGGCTCAACGGCTGACCGCCGCGGCCGGAGACGTTGTAGCGGACGAAGAGACTCTTCGCGAGATCGTCGAAGGTCGGGTACTGGCCCAGGGCGTCGGTCAGTTCGACGAACGCGGCGTAAATGGTGTCGAGGCGCGAGGCGGCGCCGGCGGGACCCGCGGGCGCCGCGGCCGGCTGCTCTCGCGCGGCCACCGGTTCCGGCTCGGGCGCCGTGCGGTCGTCCGGCGCCGGGTACGCGCCGAGCTCGCCGGACTCGTCCGTGGGCAGCACCGGGACCGGGGTGAACCAGAGGTTCTCGTATCCGTCGCTCCCGTCGTCCTCCGCCGGCTGTCCGGGGTGGGCCCGGCCGTCGACGCTGTCCGGGCCGGGGGCGGCGGACTGCTCATGGCGCGTGGCTCCGGCGTCCTCGCCCTCTGCGGCGGCCTCAGCGGTGGCGCCGTCCGGTCCCCCGGGGCCGGCGGTGACGGCGGGCACGGTGGGAAGGGTGATGCCGGCGGCGGCGAGGCCGAGGGTGGCGGTTTCGGCGAGGGGGATGCCGTAGCGGGCCAGCCGCAGCGGCATGAGGGCTTCGATGGGTGCTTTGCGGCGCCAGGCGCGGCCGTAGCGGGCTTGGAGGCGGGCCTGGTAGACGAGGCGGTCCTGCTCGAGGCGGATGACCTGGTCGTAGGAGCGCAGCTCCCACAGTTTCATGCGGCGCCACAGCTTGAAGGTGGGGAAGGGGGCGAGCAGCCAGCGGGTGAGGCGGACCGACTCCATGTGCTTGTCGGCCGTCAGGTCCGCGACCCGGCCCACCGCGTGCCGGGCGGCCTCGACGCAGACGACGAACAGCACCGGGATGATGCCGTGCATGCCGACCCCGACCGGGTCGGGCCAGGCGGCCGCGCCGTTGAACGCGATGGTCGCGGCGGTCAGCAGCCACGCGGTCTGGCGCAGCAGCGGGAACGGGATCCGCATCCACGTCAGCAGCAGATCCAGCGCCAGCAGCACCACGATCCCGGCGTCCACCCCGATCGGGAAGACGTTCGCGAACCAGCCGAAGCCCTTGTTCTGCGCGAGCTCCCGCACCGCGGCATACGATCCCGCGAAACCGATCGCGGCGATCACCACCGCACCGGCGACGACCACACCGACAAGAATCCGGTGCGTCCGGGTCAAACGTATCGCGGGCACCCGCGACCCCTCCTGTAGGTGTCGTACATCAGTTCAGCGGTGCCCAGAGTCTCATGGGCCGAGCCCGCCGGAAGTGACACCCCTCGAACACCCCTGACATGAGACCGGCTCCCGCACCGCCGAGGGCGGTGCGGGAGCCGGTCACGGTGTCCGCGGAGAAGCGCCGTTACCGGGCGACGGACAGCGACAGCCCGAACCTGCCGCCCGTGTCCGTCCACCAGTGGCGCAGGTCGAGCCCGGAGGCGTCGAGCTCCTCGCGCAGGCCCTCCTCGCGGAACTTCGCGGAGATCTCGGTGCGCATCTCCTCGCCCGGCTCGAAGGTGACCGCGAGGTCGAGCTCGGGGATCTTCACCGTCAGGTGGGAGCGGGCCCGCAACCGCATCTCGATCCACTCGTGTTGCCGGTCCCACAGAGCGATGTGGTCGAACTCACCCGGGTCGAAGTCGGCGCCGAGTTCGCGGTTGATGACGTGCAGCACGTTCTTGTTGAACTCCGCGGTCACCCCGGCCGCGTCGTCGTAGGCGGCGACGAGGGTGGCCTCGTCCTTCACCAGGTCCGTGCCGATCAGCAGCGCGTCGCCGGGGGCGAGTCCGGCGCGGACCGCGGCCAGGAAGCGGGCGCGTTCGGCGGGCAGCAGATTGCCGAGGGTGCCACCGAGGAAGGCCACCAGCCGCGGCCCCTCGGCCCCGGGCACCCGCAGGTCGCCCAGGAAGTCGCCGATGAGGGCGTCGACACGTAGCCCGGGGTACTCCTTGAGCAGCGCTTCCCCGGCCTGTTGCAGGGCCGCCTCACTGACGTCCACGGGTGTGTACGTCTTCAGCGTCCCGGCGGCGAGCAGCGCGTCGAGGAGCAGCCGGGTCTTGTCGGACGATCCGGAGCCGAGCTCGATGAGGGTGGCCGCTCCCGTGGCGGCGGCTATCTCCTGCGCTCTGGTCTGCAGGATCTCCCGTTCCGCCCGGGTCGGGTAGTACTCCGGGAGCCGGGTGATCTCCTCGAAGAGCTCGCTGCCGCGGGCGTCGTAGAACCACTTGGGCGGCAGCCACTTGGGGTCGGCGGTGAGCCCTTCGCGTACGTCGGCGCGCAGGGCGTCGGCGGTGGCGTCGGCGGGCAGGCGGCGGGTGAGCGTGAAGGTACTCAACGGTTCGGCTCCTTGAGCGTCGTGAGCTGGATCTCGTCGGGGGTGGCGACGAGCAGGGTCCGGTCGGGGACCCTGACCCAGGTGTCCTCGTCGTCGTGGGGTTCCGAGACGACGAGGACCGAACGGCCCGGCTCGTGGCGGTAGTAGAGGGTGTCGCCCCAGGTGGTGGCGGCGATGACGGCACCGTCGGTGAGAAGGAGGTTGAGGCGCCCCCGGTCGTGCGGGGCGAGGTCGGCGATGGTGCCGGCGAGAGCGTCGCCCGGCGGCTCCCCGGCCCGCAGCCGGTGCAGTGCCAGGGCCCAGACGAACGCGGAGTCGCAGCGCGCGTCCAGGGAGAGCAGTTCCGCGGCGGAGAGCCGCGCGGCGGCGGGCTCCAGGGTCGCGGGCCAGCCGGTGAGCGCCCCGTTGTGGCTGAAGAGCCATCGGTCGGCGGCGAACGGCGCCGCGGCGTTCTCTCCCGCCGCACCGCCCTCGGTCGCGGAGCGGACGGCGGCCAGCAGCGCGCCGGTGCTGATGACGCGGGCGAGGTCGGGGAAGGAGGCGTCGGCCCAGATCGGTCCTTCGCGGCGGTAGCGGGCGGGCACCGGATCGCGGTCCGCGTACCAGCCGACGCCGAATCCGTCGGCGTTGACCGTTCCGTGGCGCTGCTCGCGGGGCGCCCAGGACTGCCGGTACAGACTGTGCTCCGGCTCGGTGAGCACGGTGCGCAGCGCGACGGGCGGCCCGAGATAGGCCAGATGCCGGCACATCAGCGGCTGTCCTGGGAGCGGGCGGTGCGGAAGCCGGAGAAGATCTGCCGGCGTACGGGGTGGTCCCAGTTGCGGAAGGTGCCGCGGCAGGCGACCTGGTCGACGGCGAACGCTCCGCCACGCAGCACCTTGTAGTCGCCGCCGTAGAAGACCTCGCTGTACTCCGGGTAGGGCCACGCGGCGAATCCGGGATAGGCCAGGAAGTCGCTGCCGGTCCACTCCCAGACGTCGCCGATGAGCTGGCGCACTCCGAGCGGGGAGGCTCCGGCGGGGTAGCTGCCGGCGGGGGCGGGCCGCAGGTGCCGCTGGCCGAGGTTGGCGTGTTCCGGTGCCGGGTCCTCGTCCCCCCACGGGTAGCGCCGGGAGCGGCCGGTGGCCGGGTCGTGGCGGGCGGCCTTCTCCCACTCGGCCTCGGTGGGCAGCCGGCGGCCGGCCCAGCGGGCGTAGGCGTCGGCCTCGTACCAGGACACGTGCAGGACGGGCTCGTCCGCGGGCACCGGTTCGGTGACGCCGAAGTGCCGGCGCAGCCACTGGCCGCCTTCCCGGCTCCAGTACAGCGGGGCGAACAGCCCGGCCCGCTGCCGGTGCTCCCAGCCGGGACCGGTCCACCAGCGCGGGTCGTCGTAGCCGCCGTCCGCGATGAACTCCAGGTAGGCGCCGTTGGTGACCGGCGTGGTGTCGATGTGGAAGGCGTCGACCTGGACGCTGTGGGCGGGGCGTTCGTTGTCCAGCGCCCAGGGTTCCGCGGAGGTGCCCATGGTGAACGGTCCGCCGGGCACCAGGACCTCGCGCGGCAGCGTCGCGGCGTCGGCGGGCGCGGCGGGCGGCGACGGGGCGCTGAGGACGGCGGGGCCGGTGCGCAGCTGATGGGTGATCAGCATGGTCTCGTCGTGCTGCTGCTCGTGCTGGGCGACCATGCCGAAGGCGAATCCCGCGACGAGGAGGCCGCTGCCGTGCAGCGGGGTCTTCTCGATGAGGTCCATGACCCGGCCGCGGACCTCGTGGTTGTACCCGCGGGCCTCACCGGGCGGCAGCAGGGGCAGCCGGGGCCGTTCCGCGCGGGGGTGCTCGAACGCATCGTAGAGCGAGTTGATCTCACTGGGGAAGATCGGCTCGTGGCCGCCGACGGTGCGCAGCAGCCACAGCTCCTCCTGGTTGCCGATGTGTGCGAGGTCCCAGACCAGGGGTGACATCAGCGGTGAGTGCTGGGCGGTGAGGTCCGGGTCGTCGACGCATTCGGTCAGGGTCCGGGTGCGGGCGCGCGCGGTCGTCAGGGCCGCCGCGATGCGGGCGCGCAGCGCGTCCTCGTCCGGTCCGGGGGCGGTGCTGTCGTTCACGCGCGGTCCTCCTTGGTCGGCGTGCCGGTCCGGGCCGGCGGGCGGCCGGACGCGGAGCGGACCTGGTCGATCAGGTCGTCGGCGGGACATCGGCCGCGCGCGATGTAGCGCTCGGCGAATTCGGTGACGGTGGCCTGGACGTGCGCGGGTGCGCCGATCCGTGGCAGCGCGTCGAGGGCGGCCCGGAAGCAGGCGTCGGCAGCCCTGCGCAGGGCCGGGTCGGTCAGGCCGCGGCGGGCCGCGCGGACCCACAACGGGTTGCGCGGGGCGGGCGGGCCGCCCACGCCCAGCGGCAGCAGGGCCTGCAGCGCCGCCTGGTGGGCGACGGGGTCGTCGAACAGGGCGGTGACCACGGCCAGTGGCACGATCCAGCCGTCCTCGCCGGACTGCGCGTCGATCATGCGCAGTTCCAGGTGGCCCTGCGGGCGGACGGGCGGGAACAGGGTGGTCAGGTGGTAGCGCAGATCGTCGAGGGTGGGTGCGGAGCCGGCCGGGCCGCCGTTCCCGATCCAGTCACGGAAGGTGAGTTCGGTGGGTGCGGTCCAGGGCAGGCCGTCCTCCTGCCGGATGCACATCACCGGCGCGTCGAGGGCGTACCGGGCCCAGGCGGCGCGGGGTTCACGGTCCAGCGGCGGGGCGAGGGTGCGGGCGGTGTCCATCAGCGACCACACGGCCTGCCGGGTGGACCGCCAGCCGCTGGGGAGGCCCTGCCGCAGCGGTGAGTTGGCGAACGCGGCGACCAGGACGGGGCCGAGCAGATGGGCCAGCCGCCAGCGGGAACGGATGCCGTGCGGGCCGGGGCTGTCGGTGCCCGCGTCCACGCAGACCTGCACGGAGGCGGTGCTGCACATCATGGAACGGCCGGCGGTGCCCGCCCGGTCGAAGTACTCCTCCATCGCGACATAGCGCGGGAGGTCCAGGATGCGGCGCGGTGTGCGGTAGGGATCGTGGCCGTGGCCTGCGGCGACGAGGCCCCGCGCCTTGAGATGGCCGCGGACGGCGGCCAGGTCGGCCGAGGTCTCCTCGACGCACTGCGCGAGGGAGTCGGCGGGGCGGGAGCTGAGTTCTATCTGGCCGCCCGGCTCACGGGTGAGCCCGGCGTTCAGCGGAAGCTGTTCCAGGCCGCTGACGGCGTCTGCCAGCCGGCCGGGGTCGATGTGCAGGGCCGGGTCGTGCGCGTCATGCAGAAACCACTCGAGCTCGGTACCGATCCTGGTCGGTGGGCCGGTCTTGAAACAGATGCCGTGGATGAACAGCTCGGCCTCTGCCTCGGTGACCGGTCCGGCGGAACCGGGCTGCCGCCGGGCCGGTCGCCTGGCGGTGCCTGCCATGTCATGGCGCATGGTGATGTCTCCCATCGGGCCGTTGTAACGGCCGCTAACCAATGTGCCTCACTACGGCCGATCGCGCTCACTTTTTCTTATGGTTTGTTCGAATATGTTCACTTTTTGGCCGGTGTTCTCTTGCGTCACATGCCCCCCGCATGCGTCACCGGTCCCCCGACCGCATTCCCGGCCGCTTTTCGGCGAAACGGGCGATCCGGTCGGCCGCCTCGGCGAGCGCCGGCTCCGGCAGCGCGAAGTTCAGGCGTGCGTAGCCCTCCCCCGCCGCCCCGAACGTGGCGCCGTCCGTCAACTCCACCCCGCACGCGGCCAGCAGCACCTCGCGGATCCCGGCATGCGGCGCGACACCCTGCGGCAGGGCGCCGCCGAAAGCCGCTCCGCGCAGCCACAGCAGGAAGGACGCCTCCGGCACGCATGCGACCGCTCCGGGAACCGCGTCCGCCAACCGGGTGACGATCAGGTCCCGCCGGTCCGTCAGCCCGGCAGTGAGTGAACGCAGCCACGGCTCGCCGTGTTCCAGCGCGACCTCCTGGGCGAGCGCCCCGAGCAGTCGGCCGCCCTCGAAGAAGCCCCATCCCTCCAGCGTGGCGACGACACGTCGCCGCAGGTCGGCGTCGGGCACGAGGAGGAACGCGTCCGCCAGGCCGCTGACGTTGAACGCCTTGCCCACCGAGTGGACGACGACGGTGTGCCGCGCGAACTCCCCGGCGGCGTGGACGGCGGTGATGTGCCGGTGCCCGGGATGCACGATCTCGCAGTGCACCTCGTCGCTGATCAGCAGCCCACCGCAGTCGGCCGCCGCCGCGGCGAGCGCATGCAGTTCCGCGGCGTCCCAGACCCGACCGGTGGGATTGTGCGGGCTGCTCAGCGCCACCACGGCGCCCGGTTCCCGGCGGCACGCGTCGGCGAACCCGTCCACGGCCAGCCGGTATCCGCCGCCCGTCCGGTCGAACGGGATCTCCCGTACGGACCGGCCCGCGGCACCGGCGACGGCCGAGAAGCCGCCGTACTCGGGCGTCGGCGTCAGCACCGGGCCGCGCGGCGCCGGGCCGGCCGCGGCCGCGTCGAGCAGCACGCGTACCGCGGTGCGGGGACCGAACGGCAGCAGCACCACCCAGTCGGGGTCGATCGCGGCCGCGTGGCGGCGGGCGTACCAGCGTGCGACCAGCTCCCGGGCGGCGGGATCGGCCCGGGTGTACCCCAGCGCGCGATGGTCCAGCCGGTCCCGGAGCGCCGTGTAGAGGGCCGGAAATCCCGGCAGGTCCATATCGGCCACGCCCAGCGGGATCCGCCCGGCGTCCTGCTCCACGCCCGCGGTCAGCCACTTCACGCTCCGGGTGCCCGTCCGGTCCAGCCCGCGTCCGCCGTCCATCGGTCTCCCTGTCGTCGCCGCCGACCAGCCCGTCCGTCCCTGCCTACCCGTCCAGTCGAAGTAAACAGCGAAAATCGCTTGCCCCTCCGATCCGGAGGAGTAATTTTGATTACATGATTACAGCGAAGGATCGTGAAGCGGTACGCGGCTGGTTCGCCGGGCGCCTGCCGGAAGGACTGTTCACCGAGCTCCTGGACGTCACCGTCGACCGGGAGGAGATCACCGTCGTCGGCCGGATCCCCGAGCCCGAACTGGCCGCCGGCGTCTCACAGGCGGAGCGGGACGCGGCCCAGGAGGGACGCATCGCGGAGTTCCGCGGGCGCACCCGCGGCGCCCGCATGGAGGTGGCCCGGGAGGCCGAGGAGAAGTACGGGCGCAAGGTGTCGTGGGGTGTGCAGTGCGCGGACACCCGCAGCTGGTACACCACGGTCGCCGCGCCGGTCATGACGCGGCTGCGCCAGCCCGAGCGCCAGGTGCTCGACACGCTGATCGCCGGGGGCGTGGCCCGCAGCCGCAGCGACGCGCTGGCCTGGTGCGTACGGCTGGTCCAGCGCAACGCCGACGAGTGGCTCGGCGACCTGCGCGGCTCCCTGGAGCACGTCGAGCAGGTGCGCGCACAGGGGCCCGACACCGACTGACACCCGTCCGCCGCGGACCGACACCCCTTCGTGCCGGCGCCGTCCCGCCACCGCGGGACCGCGTCGGCACGCGCATGTCTCCCAGGCGCCGTTGACACGGCCTGCCCGGCTCCTTAAATTCAGGGGAACCGCATTGGTAAAGTTCCTTAACTTAAAACTCGGCACCCCTGCCCAGGCGCGAACCCCCCACGAGCCACTGGGAGATCCAGCGTGTTCCTCCGTCCGGCACCACACCATCGACGGCAGGCCACCGCGGCGGCACTCGCCGTCCTCGGTCTCGCCCTCGCCCTCGTCCTCCCCGCCAACGCAGCTCCCCCGTCCCCCGCCGCCGCCCGCCCGGCGGCACCGGTCACCGCGACCGCGTCGGGGCCGGGCTCGGCGACCGCCCTCACCGGCTACGCCATCCAGTCGTCCGCCAAGGTCGCCGACCCCCCCACCGCGGTCTCCACGCCCGGCTACCCGGCCGCCGGCTGGTTCCCGGCCGGTCCGCGCTCCACCGTGCTCGCGGCACTGCTCGCCACCGGCCGCTACGCGGACCCGTTCTACTCGCAGAACCTCAAGAAGATCCCCACCGCGGACTTCGCCGTCCCGTGGTGGTACCGCTCCGACTTCACCGTCAGCGACACGTCCGCGCGCACCTATCTCGACTTCAGCGGCGTCGTCTCCGCCGCCGACGTGTACGTCAACGGCGTCCGGATCGCCACCAAGGACGCGGTGTCGGGCGCCTACACCCGGCATGAGCTGGATGTCACCGCGCAGGTCACGGCGGGTACCAACACCGTCGCCTTCCTCGTCCAGCCGAACGATCCGCGGAAGAACCTGACCATGGGGTGGATCGACTGGCTCCAGCCGCCGCCCGACGAGAACATGGGCCTGGTCCGGGACGTCCTGGTGCGCCGCGGCGGACCGGTGGCGCTGCGGGACGCGCATGTGGTCACCGCGCTGGCGCTGCCGTCCCTCGGCTCGGCCGACCTGACCGTGAAGGCACAGGTCCGCAACGACTCGGCGGACCCGGTCACCACGACCGTGTCCGGCACGATCGGCGCCATCACCTTCAGCCAGAACGTCAGCCTCGCGGCACACCAGACGAAAGCCGTCGCCTTCGCGCCGTCCGGCTACCCCCAACTGCGGCTGAACCAGCCGGCGGTGTGGTGGCCGGCCGGCCTGGGCGCCCAGGCGATGTACGACCTGCAGCTGACCGCCACCGTCTCGGGCACCGCCTCGGACAGCGCCCAGGAGCGCTTCGGCATCCGGGACGTCAAGGCACCGGTGGACGGCAACGGCGCGCGCCAGTACTCCGTCAACGGCCGCAAGCTGCTCATCAAGGGCGGCGGCTGGTCACCCGACGTGTTCCTGCGCTGGGACCGCACGTACACCGAGGACCGGCTGCGGTACGCGCTGGATCTGGGCCTCAACACCATCCGGCTCGAAGGCCATATCGAACCGGACGAGTTCTTAGACCTCGCCGACCGGTACGGCATCCTGACGATGCCCGGCTGGGAGTGCTGCGACAAGTGGGAGGGCAACGTCAACGGCGGCGAGCCCGGCGACAAGTGGACCGCGGCCGACTACCCCGTCGCCAAGGCGTCCATGGCCGGTGAGGCCGCCCGGCTGCGCGACCACCCCAGCGTCATCTCGTTCCTCATCGGCAGCGACTTCGCCCCGGACGCCACCATCGAGAAGGGGTACGTCGACGCTCTGAAGGCCGCCGACTGGCCGACACCCGTGGTCGCGGCCGCCTCCGCCAACTCCGCGCCGCTGTCGGGTCCGTCCGGCATGAAGATGAGCGGGCCCTACGACTGGGTGCCGCCCAACTACTGGTACGCCAAACGTGAGGGCGGCGCCACCGGCTTCAACTCCGAGACCAGCGCCGGTCCCGACATCCCCACCATGGACACACTGCGCCGCACGCTGTCCCCCGCCGAACTCGAAACCCTCTGGAAGGACCCCACCGCCCCGCAGTACCACCGCTCGCCCTCGTCGACCTTCAAGGACCTCAAGCTCTTTGGCAACGCGCTGACCGGCCGCTACGGCAAGCCGACCGGCCTGGACGACTACGTCCGCAAGGCGCAGCTGGCCCAGTACGAGGCCGTACGCGCCCAGTTCGAGTCCTACGGCCGCAACGCCTCCGACAGCTCCCAGCCGGCCACCGGAGTCATCTACTGGATGTTCAACAGCGGCTGGACCTCACTGCACTGGCAGCTCGTCGACCGCTATCTCGACCAGGGCGGCGCCTACTTCGGCGCCAAGAAGGCCAACGAACCGCTGCACGTCCAGTACTCGTACGACTCCCGCTCGGTGGTCCTGGTCAACAACCGGCACGCGCCCGCGTCCGGACTGACCGCCCGGGTGAGCCTGTACAACACCGACGGGACCATGAAGTACGACAGGACCAGTACCGGACTGACCGTCGGCGGCGACGGCGCCAAGACCACCGCACTCACCGTGCCGGCCACGGTCAGCGGGCTGTCCACCACCTATCTGGCCAAGCTGGTGCTGACGGACTCCTCGGGCGCCGAGGTCAGCCGCAACGTGTACTGGCTCTCCACCCGGCAGGACGTCCTGGACTGGAACAACACCGACTGGTACTATACCCCCACGACCGCCTACGCCGACCTCAAGGGACTCAGCTCCCTGGCCCCGGCCACCGTCACCGCGACGGCACGGACCACCGCAGGAAGCGACGGTACGTCCACGACCGCGGTCACCCTCAGCAACACGGGCACGGGCAAGGCGCCCGCGCTGCTGACCGACGTCCATCTGGTGGACGGCGCCGGCGCCCCGGTGCTGCCGGTGACCTGGTCCGACAACGAGGTGAGTCTCTGGCCCGGCGAGTCGGTGACGCTCACCGCCTCGTACCGGACCGCGGACCTGCACGGCTCGGCGCCCCGCGTGCGGGTCTCGGGCTGGAACACCGCCACCGCCACCGTCCCCGCGAACCGGTAGTCCCCGCGAACCGGTAGCCGCCGCTACGCACGGATGCCGCGCCCGGCCGCTGGTCACAGCGGCCGGGCGCGGCATCGTGGGCTTACGGGTAGCTGACGAGGTCGGCGACGTTGCTGCCCGAGTTGGACGGGCCGCCGGTGGAGTTGATGACGTGGTTGATGGTTCCGGTGCCGCCTAGGGAGACGGTCACCATGTTGTGGAACTTCACACCCGAGGTGTTCGGCACTTCGAAAGAGTGTTCCTCGACGACCGCGGGATTGCTGCTGAAGTAGCAGTAGCTGCCGAAGCCCCATGCCTCATGGCTGGTGACCGAGTCCGCGACCTTGTAGGCGGCGTAGCCTCTGGTGCCGCCGTTCATCCAGGCCGCCTGGTTGGGCGGATCGTAGGGAAGTTCGTTCTGGTAGAAGTACGTGCGGCCGCCGTTGCCGTTCCAGATGGTCTGGTACTGCTGGTAGTGCTCGACGAACAGCCCGTACATCGTGACGTTGTTGCCGTTCACCACCAGGCCGGTGGCCGCGGTGTTGGACGTCCATCCGACGCCGCTGCCGTGGTCGGCCCGCCACAGCCACATGTGGTCGCCGATGACGTTGGAGCTGTTGACCACCAGGCTCTGGGTGGCCTTCCCGACGCCCGCGCCGCCGATGCGGAAGAACACGTCGTGCAGGGAGGTCGGGTCGGCCGAGTGGCTCTGGCTCGAGCCGGCCGGGCCGACCTGCATGAGCGTCGCGGAGTTCACCGAACCGGCGTCGATCAGCAGTCCGGCCATCTTCACCCCGTCGACGTCCGCGACCGACATCGCGGTCACGCCGTTGTCCGGGACGAGCGTGGCGAGGCCCAGGCCGAGGACGACGGTGTCAGGACGGGTCACCCTGATCGCGTCGTTGAGGTGGTAGACGCCCGGGGTGAAGAGCAGGTCCTTGCCCTGCGCGAGGGCCCCGTTGATGTCGGCCGAGGTCGCGCCCTGCTTGACGATGAAGAACTGGCTGATGGGCAGCGAGGAGCCGGCGGCCGTGCCGTTGGCCCACGTGGTGCCCTGCGAGTTCGACCGCAGCGCGGGGACGAACACCTGGTAGGCGCCCGACGCGTCGATGTAGAGGAACGGCTTCTCCCGCGTGACCGGGGTCTGGTTCACGGTGGTGTAGGGCGGGTTGGGGAAGGTGTTGGCGGGCGCGTTGGTGTCGCCCACGAAGACCATGTTCCAGTTGGATCCGGTCCAGCTGCCCCACTGGCTGTTCCGTGACAGCCACTGCTGCTGCGAACCGGAGCGCACCTGGCCGTCGACCTTGGAGTCGGCCATGAAGCCGCCGCTGGACCAGCCGCCGTCGTCCAGTGCGAGATTGCCGCGCACATGCATACGCCGGTACGGCGCGGCCTGCGAGACGGCCCACCGGTCGGTGCCCGAGGTGGGGTTGACGGAGAGGTTCTCGGCGGAGCGCCAGAAGTTCTGGGTGGCGTTGCCCTGGAACCAGTCGGCTTCCGCGTGCACACCGCCGTTGATGGTGACCGCGTCGGGCGACAGGCCGAGACCGGCAACCTGCGTGTAGAAGCCGACGTTGACGTCGGCGTTGTAGGTGCCCGGCTTGAACAGCAGCGCGAAGCGGTTGGCGCCGAACTGGTTGGTCTCCTGCTGGCTGAAGACGGTGTTCAGCCGGCTCTGGATCGTCGACGCGGACATCGACGGGTCGAAGACGGAGACGTTCGGGCCCAGGTCGGGGGTGCCGGGCGGGTTGTCCGGCGGGGTGCCGGTCACCGGGGTCACCTGGAAGGACTGGGCCGTGGTGCCGTTGCAGGCCCACTGCTGCAGCTGGACGCTGTTGGCGGTCGAGGCGCTCGGCACATCCAGGCACTTGCCGCTGTTGCGGCTGACGAAGTGGTACGAGCCGCCGGTCTCCTCGACCGGCAGCCACTGCTGGTTGTTGCCGCCGCCGTAGGTCCACAGGTGGATCAGGCCGCCGTCGGCGGTGGAGACATCGGCGACGTCCCACACCTGGGCGGCGTTGCCCTGGCTGTTGACCCGGACGTAGCCGTCACTGGTGGCCTGGAACTGCCACTGCTGCGCGGCGGTGCCGTTGCAGGTGTACTGCTGCACGGCGGTGCCGTTGGCCGTCGAGGCGGCGCGGGCGTCCGCGCACAGGCCGCTGTTCTTGTTGGCGACGATGACCGGCCCGGTGGGCAGGGCCGCCGCCGACGCCTTGCCGGCCGGCGCCAGGAGCGTCCAACAGGTCAGGGCGAGGACGACGAACGCCAGCGCCAGGGGTGCCGCTCTTCGGGCGGTGAGCGGATGGTTCGAGTGTCGTGCGGTCACGGAGTACTCCTGTCGTTGTGGGGTGCGGCGGTCATCAGCTGGGGAGCACCCACTGCTGATTGGCCGACCCCGCGCAGTCCCACAGCTGGAGGCGCGTGCCGTTGGCCGAGCTCTGCCCGGTGGCGTCGAGGCAGCGGCCCGAGGCGGGGTTCACCAGCGTGTTGCCGGAGCGGGTCCACTTCTGGGCACCGCCGCCGGAGCAGTCCCACAGCTGGATCTTCGTGCCGTTGGCGGTGCCCTGGCCGGTGGCGTCCATGCACTTGCCCAGCGCCTTCAGGGAGCCGTCAGCTGAGACGGTCCAGTTCTGGGCGCCGGTGCCGTTGCAGTCGTAGAGCTGTACGGCGGTGCCGTTGGCCGAACTCGCGGCCGCCACGTCGACGCACTTGCCGGCGATGCCGGTGATCCGCCCGGTGGGCTCGGTCCCGCCGCCACCGTTGTTGCCGGTGATCGCGTTGAAGGTGCGGGCGAACTGGTACGGGCTCTGCGAGGTGCCGCTGCAGCTGTCGGACAGGGTGCCGTTGCTGGCACAGGCCTTGTCACGGCCCAGTGCCCAGAAGGACAGCTCCTGGATGCCGTGGCTTGCGGCGAAGGTCTCCAGCGAGGTGGCGTTGGCGGTGGTGAAGACCTCGTTGGTCGAGTCGTTCACCCCGATCATGGGGGTGTTGCCCTCCATGGCCCACAGCTGGTCGGAGGTCTTGGTGTTCCAGATCTGGCCGAGTTGGCCGTGCAGGGCGGTGGCGGCGTTGATGGCGGCCTGGCCCATGTCCATCGAGGGCCCGTAGTCCATCGTCATGATGTTGACGACGCTGACGTTGAGGCCGCGGCTCTTCGCGTTGTTCAGCAGGCTGATGGAGTTCGACTCCAGCCCGGTCGGGTTGACCGGGAGTGTGTAGTCGACGGCGAGGGTGCGGCCGGCCGCCGCGTACTGCTGCTGCAGCGCGGCGAGCGCCTGGTTGCGGCGGTCGTTGGCGGCGGTGTCGTTGAGCGCCCCGCCTTCGATGTCCAGGTCGATCCGGGTCAGGTTGAGGGTGTCGACGACGCGCTTGTACTGCGCCTGCAGCGTGGAGACCGACGTACACGCCTGGCCGAGTTCGGTTCCGGCGGCGCCGCCGAAGGAGGCGATGACATCGCCGCCGGAGGCGCGCAGGCTGTTGATCGCGTTGGTCCAACCGGCGTCACCGATATCGGTGTTGCCGTTGAACGTCGCGTTGCACCCGCCGCCGATGACGAAGGCGAGCGTGAAGTACTTGAGACCGGTGGCGGCCTGCGCACTGGCCATCGCCGAGGGCGAGTTCCAGGTCTCGACGTAAGGAGCCGCGTAGTGCGCGGGGAATCCGGGTCCGGGGTTGGCGGCGGCGTTCGCGGCCGGGCTGCTGCCGAGCAGCAGCCCCCCCGGACATGATCGGGATCGCTGCGGCGACCAGGGTTTTCTTCAGGCGTGACCAGGGCATGGCTGTCCTTCGGAACGTGCGCCGGGAAGCGCGTGGGGGTGCCCGCCGCCCCAGGGGTGGCGGAGTCCTGACCGGTGGTGCGCAGGCCGCGGCACGCCCCGGTGTGGTGCGGCTCCGGGCGTGTCGTGGCCGGTGGTGCGACCGGTGCACGGCCGGTGCGCGGCCGTGCATCAGCTGTGGTGGGACGAGCCGCCGGTGATCTGGTGGGGGGGTCGGCGGCGGCCGCCGGAGAAGGCCGCGTAAGGAAGTTGCGGAAGCGCGGCTTCTTTTATCACCACTTAGTTCAAGTGGTGATTGAACTCGCGTGATCATGGTCGCGTCAAGGGTCTGGACCAATCAAATGGAACTCTCCCCACCACGGCCTTTCCGCTGCCGCCGCGCCCGCGCGACAGGTGGTGGCCGTACCCGGGCCGTTGGGTGAAGATGACTTCTGGACGCCCACCCCCTGCAGACAGGCCCTCTCATGAGCCCTTCCCCTCAGTCATCCGGGACCACGAGGTACGACGTCATCGTGATCGGCGCGGGCCCGGTGGGCGAGAACCTCGCGGACCGCACCCGCGCCGCGGGCCTCACCACCGTCGTCGTGGAGAGCGAACTCATCGGCGGCGAATGCTCCTACTGGGCCTGCATGCCCAGCAAGGCGCTGCTGCGCCCGGTGGCCGCGCTGGCGGGCGCCCGCGGCGTCGCCGGTTCCCGCGAAGCGGTGAGCGGCGGTCTCGACGCCGCCGCGGTGCTGGCCCGGCGCGACAGTTTCGCCTCACACTGGAAGGACGACGGACAGGCCGCCTGGCTGAAATCCGTCGATGTCGACCTGGTACGCGGCGAAGGGCGGCTCGACGGGCCGCGCCAGGTCGTCGTCCGCGCACCCGACGGAACGGAGCGGACGCTGACCGCCCGGCACGCGGTCGCGGTCTGCACCGGCAGCCGCGCCGTCCTGCCGGAGCTGCCCGGCCTCGACGCGGCACACCCGTGGACGAGCCGGGAGGCCACGTCCTCGCCGGCCGTGCCCGGCCGGCTGGTCGTGGTGGGCGGCGGCGTGGTCGGCGTCGAGATGGCAACGGCCTGGCGGGCGCTGGGCTCCGAGGTCACCCTGCTGGTGCGCGGCGCCCAACTGCTGCCCAGGATGGAACCGTTCGCCGGCGAGTCCGTCGCGACATCACTCACCGAGGCGGGAGCCGTCGTCCGCACCGGAGTCGACGTGGCGGCCGTCCGCCGGGAGTCGCCGTCCGCACCGGTGACGGTGATCCTGGAGGGCGGGGAGGAGATCGAGGCGGACGAGGTCCTCTTCGCCACCGGCCGCGCCCCGCGGACGGACGAACTCGGCCTGGAGACCGTCGGGCTCACCGATGGATCATGGCTGGACGTCGACGACTCCTGCCGGGTCACCGCCGTCGACGGCGGCTGGCTGTACGCGGTCGGCGACGTCAACCACCGCGCGCTGCTGACCCACCAGGGCAAGTACCAGGCGCGGATCGCGGGCGCCGCCATCGGCGACCTCGCGGCCGGCCGGCCGCTGGACACCTCACCGTGGGGCCCGCACACGGCGACCGCCGACGTCGCGGCGGTGCCGCAGGTGGTGTTCACCGAACCCGAGATCGCCTCCGTCGGCCTGACCTCCCAGGAGGCCGAACGCGCCGGGCGCCGGATCCGTGTCATCGACCACGACCTCGGCCAGGTCGCCGGCGCGTCCCTCTACGCGGACGGCTACCGCGGCCAGGCCCGCATCGTCATCGACCTGGACCGCGGCCACCTCATCGGCGCCACCTTCACCGGCCCCGGCGTCAGCGAACTGCTGCAGTCCGCCACCATGGCCGTCGCGGGCGAGATCCCCATGGACCGCCTCTGGCACGCCGTCCCCGCCTACCCGACGATCAGCGAGGTCTGGCTGCGCCTGCTGGAGGCCTACTGGCAGTAGCCCGCTCAGCGGCCGGCCCTGGCCGCGCGTGCCTGACCGCCCGAGGAGGCGTTCGGAGCGGGTTCCGGCGCGGGCGCGGCCCTGACGGCCCGGGCCGTCAGGCGGGCGCGCCGAACCAGTCCAGGCAGACGACCAATGCGTCGTCGTCGCCCTGGGACGAGCCCCGGTGTGTGGTGAGTTCCCTCAGTACGGCCCGCGGCACATCGGCCGCGGGCAGGAGCCGAGTGGCCAGCAGCGCGCGGGCCAGTGCCCGGTCGCCGTACGCCTCACCGCCGGCATTGGTGACGGCGTGCACCCCGTCGCTGACGAACAGCAGCCGGTCGCCGGGCAGCGCCTGGATCGACTCGGGTTCGTAGTGGGTGCCGTCGAACATGCCCAGCGGGAGCTGGGCGTCGAACGTCAGGGGCCGTACCGTTCCGTCCCGCAGCACGAACGCCCTCGGTGATCCCGCGTCGATGATCTCCACCAGACCGGTGGCCAGCTCGAACCGCAGCAGCAGGCACGCCAGGTGCCAGGTGCCGCGGTGCTGGCCGTACACCGCCTGGTCGGCGAGCGCGGCCTGGTCGGCCAGCGGGAGTCCGGCGCGCCGGGCGTTGCGCAGCGCGCCCACACCCAGGCTGGTGAGCAGCGCGGCGTTGATGCCGTCGCCCATCCCGTTGGTGATCGACAGGGTGAGCGCGTCGGGCGAGGCGGACCAGTCGAAGTTGTCCCCGAAGGTGTCGTACGCCGGCTCCAGCTGCGCTCCGAGGGCGAACTCGGGACGGGTGCAGGAGCGGGCGGGCAGCAGCTGCCACTGCATCTCGGCGGCGAGGGTGAGCCGGTCCAGCCGGCGCGCCTGGACGTAGAGGTCGGTGTCGCGCTCGGCGACCACCACCTCGCGGGCGAGCAGCCCGGCGATCTCCAGCAGTTCCGCGGTGGCGGCCGGGTCCGGCGGCTGCGCGAACATGACACTCAGCACGCCGAGCCGGTCACCGCGCGCGGTGACCGGCAGGTGCAGGACACTGCGGCCGTCCCGCCGCTCGGCGTACGGTTCCTGCGAGCCGAAGGCCCGGCCCGCGCCCGATCCGTCCACCGGCAGCGGCGGTACGCCGTGCGGCGGGACCGTCATCGCCTGCAGGTGGCCCAGGCCGTAGTCGGCCATCAACAGCTCCGCGTCCAGGGCGTCGTGGCAGCGGGCCAGGACCGGCCGCAGGGCGTCGAGCAGGGCGGGAGGTGTCGCGTCGCGCAGGGCGCGCTCGGAGTCCTGGAGTGCGTTCACTGGTGGCCGGCCACGCCTTCGGTCGTTGGGGCGGTACTCACCGGCGGGAGCCGGAAAGCTGACAGTTGGGGTCGGACAGTGCGAAGGTGAAGGCTATGCACTCCTCCCGATCCGCAACCCACCTCGAGGAGGCGGCAGGCGCCGCCTCGGAGATCACTGAGCTTCTCGAGGTGTTGTGGGGCCGTGGACGTGACGATTCCGCGGCTCCGGTGTCCGCCTCGCAGCTGCGTGTGCTGTTCATACTCGCGGACAACGAGGGCATCAATCTCCGCACCCTGTCCGAGGCGCTGGGCTCGGCCCCGCCGTCCGTCAGCAGACTCTGCGACCGGCTGCAGGCCGTCGGATACCTGGAGCGCGATCCCAATCCGGCGAGCCGGCGCGAGGTCCGGCTGCGGCTCAGCGGACGCGGCGTGAAGTTCCTCGACGAGTTGCGGGCCCGCCGCCGCGAGCAGCTGTCGCAGGTGCTGGCCACGATGGAGCCGGCCGCGCGGACGGACCTGCTGAGCGGGTTGCGCGCGTTCCGGGACGCCGCCGCTTCCGAGGCGTCCCCGCTCCCGGCGCACACGGTCGCCGCGCACATCGCGTAAGCGCCGTCCACGGCGCGTGGGCTGTTCACCGCAGTGACGTTCACCGCAGCCGGAATCCGATGATGCAGGTGTCGTCGTCGGTGTCGGAGTTGCTGTGGGTGAGCAGCCGGTCGAGGTCCTCCTCCAGGTCGCCGGTGGGCGGCCCGGCATCGCGCAGCAGCTGCTCCAGGGACTGGTTGACGGTACGGTCCCGGCGTTCCAACAACCCGTCGGTGTAGAGCAGCAGGGTGTCACCCGGCTCCAGGACGACCGTCTCCTCCGCGTAGCTCGCCTCGGCGACGGCGCCGAGCAGGATGCCGGCGGGCAGCGGCAGCACCGTGGACCGCGCGCCGCGGACCAGGACCGGCGGCGGGTGCCCGGCCCGGGCCCAGCGGACGACCCGGGTCGACGGGTCGTAGAGCCCGCAGACCACGGTGGCGGTGACGTGTTCGGTGAGCCGGTGGGCGACGGTGTTGAGCCAGCCCAGCATCCGGCCGGGTCCCGCACCGGTCGCGGCCAGACCGCGCAGGGCGTTGCGCAGCACGACCATGCCGGTGGCGGCGTCGATGCCGTGCCCCGCGATGTCACCGACCACCAGCAGCACCTGCTTGCTGGGCAGCACGACGGCGTCGTACCAGTCACCGCCGACCAGGTGGCCCTTCTCCGCGGGCCGGTAACGGACGGCGACCTGCAGCCCGGACGCGTCGATGGGCGCGGGGGCCGCCGGCATGATGGCGCGCTGGAGCTGCAGGGCGAGCAGATCGCGTTCGCCGGCCCGCTGCTCGGAGTCGGCGAGCTGGTTGCGGGTGGCCGCCAGGGCGACCTCCGTCCAGTGCTGCGCGGAGACGTCCTGGTAGGCGCCGTGCACGGTCATCGGGCCGCCTTCCGGGCCGGCCGCCGGTTCCGCGACCACCCGGATGTACCGGACGACTCCGTCGGGGCGCAGCAGCCGGAAGGCCGTCGACGCGGAACCGCGCTGGTGCAGCACCTCCCGCAGAAACCTTCCGATGATGTCGGCGTCGTCGGGGTGGGCGTGGTGGCGCAGCCGTTCCAGCGGGATCGGCGCGGAGTCCGGCGGCAGCCCGTAGATGTCGAACAGCTGGCTGTTCCAGATGACCTCGCCGGTGGCCGGGGTCTCCTCGAAACCGCCGATCCGGCCGAGGCGCTGGGTGTGCTCGACCAGTGCCGCCAGCCGGGTCGCCTCGTTGTGGGTGCGCCAGCTCACCAGCAGGGCGTCACCGTACCGTCCGATGCCCAGCGCGGCGGTCGGGTGCGGCGCCGTGCTCTCGGCGGCGGCCGGCAGCACCGTCCGCTTGGTGCGGAACGGCTCGCCGGTGCTGTGGACGCGCAGCGCCCGCTCGTACAGGCCGCCGTCCGCGGCCGCGAGCGGGTAGGCCTCCAGCAGTGGTCGTCCGGTGATGTCGGCCCGCGGGCGGCCGGCGAAGTCCGTGAAGTGCTCGTTGGTGTACGTGATCCGGAAGTCGCAGACCTGACCCTGGTCGTCCAGCAGCGGTTGGAGGACCAGCGCCGGGTCCAGGAGACCTTCGGCGAGGCCGCCGAGCCGGGTGGCGCTGTCGGCCCGGACCGGTTCGCCGCCGGGTGCGGCGGTGCCGGTCCCCTCCAGCGTGTGGGCGCACAGTCCGGCAAGGGCGGTGAGCTGGCGGTGGACGGCGCGCGGCAGCGGTGTGCCGGGCTCCGGCCAGCACACCTCCAGGACGCCGACCGTGCGGCCGGCCCGCTGCGCGGGGATCAGCGCCCGGGCGCCGGCACCGCTGCCGGACAGGCCGATGGACGCGGCCGACGCCGGCGGGGCGCCGTGCCACAGCGTCCGCCCCGACAGCAGCGCCTGCTGGGCGAGCGTCCCGACGCGCGGCGGCACGTAGCGCCAGCGGACGGCCTCCGCCGCGGGGAATCCCGCGCTGCCGGCGAGGGTGAGCGAACCGTCCTGGTCGGCCTGCCACACCGCGGCGGCGGTGGCGCCCAGCGGCTCCAGCGCGTGGACGAGAAGTGACTGCGCGACCGTCTGCGCGTCGGTGCCGCTGAGCGCTCCGGCCTCCGCGATCCGCAGCCGGACGGAAACGGGAGGCGCCGCCCGGTCGGCGCCGTCGTCCGGTGCCGGGACGGCCCGCGACAACGGGTCGTGCGCCGCTTCGTTGACGATGTCGGCGGCCAGCTCGGCGGTCGGCAGCCCGGCGCGGGCGGCGAGTTCCTCCAGGTGCCTGGCGGCCTCGGCGGGTCCGTCCACGCCGCGTTCGACCAGGATGCCCTTCGCCACGTCGAGCAGCCCCTGCGTGGCGGCCGCGCTCTCCTGCGCGTCGAGCCTGCGGCGCAGCCGTTCCACGACCGCCGCCAGCCGTTCCACACCGGACCCGCCCGTGCCGGTCCCCGCGAGCGGTCCGGGGGGCACCGGCCGCTCGGTGTCCGGCGCGGATTTGGGGGTGGGGTCGTTCACGGGCGCGGGTCCTTCGGGTCGGGAGAGCGGTTCCGGCCGGGCGTCCGCCGCCGGATGCGGTGTCGACGGCCCAGGTGGTGCGGGTGAGGTGGGTGGCGTGGGTGGCGGGTGCCGGCTGCGCTACCGCAGCCAGCGCCGTATACAGGCCACCAGGGCTGCGGAGTCCACCGGTTTGGTGACGTAGTCGTTGGCGCCGGAGGCCAGGCTCTTCTCCCGGTCCCCGTGCATGGCCTTGGCGGTCACCGCGATGATCGGCAGATCGGCGTAGTGGGGCATCGCGCGGATCGCGGCGGTGGCCGCGTACCCGTCCATCTCCGGCATCATCACATCCATCAGGATCAGGTCGATGCCGGGGTTCAGGTCCAGGGCGTCGATGCCCTTGCGACCGTCCTCCGCGTGCAGGACCCGGACCCCGTGGAGTTCGAGCATGCTGGTGAGCGCGAAGACATTGCGGGTGTCGTCGTCGATGACCAGGATCGTCCGGCCGTCGAGTCCGACGGCGGCGGCGCCGCGGGCGGTCTCCCGCGGCCGGTAGGACTTCAGGTGGCGGGCGATGCGCTCCCGCAGTTCGTCCAGTCCTGAGAGCACTTCCAGCGGACGGGTGCGGGCCCGCTCGGCGATCTGCCGTTCCCGCTCGGGGTCGAGCCGCCGGGTGGGGTGGACGAGGACCGGTACCTCGCGCAGCGCCGGTTCGCTCATGATCGCGTCGAGCGAGCGCAGACCGGCCTCGCCGTTCGCGTCGAGTCCGAGCACCACGCAGTCGTACGGCTCGGTGGCGAGCGCCTCCACGGCCTCCGCCGCCCCCGCGGCGCTGCGCAGCCGGACCCGGCCGCGCGGATCGGCCGGACCGCGGCCGTGGTCGAGTTCCGCGACGACGCTCTCGGCGACGAGCGAGAGCAGTCCGCGGGGCTGGTCCTCGATGACGAGCAGCCGGCGCCGCTCGGTCTCCCGCTCCCCCTCGCGGTCATGGCCGCGGTTGCGGTTCTGGTCCCGTTCCCGGTCCGGTTCCGGGGACGACAGGACGAGCGGTTCGGCTGTCGCGTCGCCGGTCGCCGCCGCGTGCAGCGCGGCGAAGTCGGGCTGGGCGACGGGCAGATGGAAGGTGAAGACGCTGCCCTCGCCGGGGACGCTGGCCGCCTGGATGGAACCACCGAGCAACTGGGCGATCTCCCGGCTGATGGACAGGCCCAGGCCGGTGCCGCCGTAGCGGCGGCTGGTGGTGCCGTCGGCCTGCTGGAACGCCCCGAAGATCGCTTCGAGCTGTTGTTCCGCGATCCCGATCCCGGTGTCGCGGACCTCCAGGGCCAGCATGGGCCCCTGGGAGAGCGCCGCCGCCGGGAGGTCGCCGGGCGGGGCCACGAAGACGCGCAGCGCGACCTCGCCCGCTTCGGTGAACTTCACGGCATTGGACATCAGATTGCCCAGCACCTGCCGCAGCCGGGCGTCGTCGGTGAGGACCTCCATCGGCGTACCGGACGCCACCTCGACCCGGAACTCCAGGCCCTTCTGCGAGGTCAGCGGACGGAAGGTGGACTCCACGTAGTCCACGAGCTGGCGCAGCGGCACCCATTCGGGGGCGACGTCCATCCGGCCCGCCTCGACCTTGGACAGGTCGAGGATGTCGTTGATCAGCTGGAGGAGGTCGGATCCGGCGGAGTGGATGACGCCGGCGTACTCGACCTGCTTGGGCGTGAGGTTGTGGTGCGGGTTCTGGGCGAGCAACTGGGCCAGCACCAGCAGGCTGTTGAGCGGGGTGCGCAGCTCGTGGCTCATGTTGGCGAGGAACTCGGACTTGTACTTGGAGGCGAGCGCGAGCTGCTGGGCGCGCTCCTCCAGCTCCTGGCGGGCCTGCTCGATCTCCAGGTTCTTGGTCTCGATGTCGCGGTTCTGGGTCGCCAGCAGCGCCGCCTTCTCCTCCAGTTCGGCATTGGAGCTCTGCAGCTCCTCCTGCCTGACCTGCAGTTCGCTGGAACGGGCCTGCAACTCGGCGGCGAGCCGCTGCGACTCGCCGAGCAGCTCGTCGGTGCGGGCGTTGGCCACGATGGTGTTGACGTTGGCGCCGATGGTCTCCATCAGCTGGTCCAGGAAGTCCCGGTGGATCTGGGTGAAGCGGTGCACCGAGGCGAGCTCGATGACGCCCAGCACCTGGCCCTCGACGACGATCGGCAGCACGATCAGGCTGGCGGGCGGCGTGTGGCCGAGCCCGGAGGAGATCACATAGCCGGCCGGGATGTCGTCGACGGCGATGGTGCGGCGGCTGCGGGCCGCCTGTCCGACGAGGGACTGGCCGAGCTTGAACCTGCTGGGCCGGTCCTGCGATCCGGTACCGGACGGATAGCCGTAGGAGCAGATCAGCTGCAGCTCGGTGCCCTCGGGGGCGTCCTCGGCGAGGTAGAACGCGCCGTACTGCGCGGCGACGAGCGGCGTCAGCTCGTCCATGATCAGTTCGGCGACGACGCCCAGGTCCCGGCGGCCCTGCATGAGGCCGGAGATCCGCGCGAGGTTCGACTTGAGCCAGTCCTGCTCCTGGTTGGCCCGGGTCGTCTCGCGCAGCGACTCCACCATCGAGTTGATGTTGTCCTTGAGGTCGGCGACCTCGCCGGAGGCGTCCACCGAGATCGACCGGGTCAGGTCGCCCTCCGCGACGGCACCGGTGACCTCGGCGATGGCGCGGACCTGCCGCGTGAGGTTCCCGGCCAGCTCGTTGACGTTCTCCGTGAGCCGCTTCCAGGTGCCCGAGACGCCCTCGACCTCGGCCTGGCCGCCGAGCCGGCCCTCGCTGCCCACCTCGCGGGCGACGCGGGTGACCTCGGCCGCGAACGACGACAGCTGGTCGACCATCGTGTTGATCGTGGTCTTGAGCTCGAGGATCTCACCGCGCGCGTCCACGTCGATCTTGCGGGTGAGGTCGCCCCGGGCGACGGCCGTGGTCACCTGCGCGATGTTGCGGACCTGGCTCGTGAGGTTGTTCGCCATGGAGTTGACGTTGTCGGTCAGGTCCTTCCAGGTGCCGGCCACGTTCGGCACCCTGGCCTGTCCGCCGAGCATGCCCTCGGTGCCGACCTCGCGGGCGACCCGGGTCACCTCGTCGGCGAAGGCGGACAGCGTGCCGACCATGGTGTTGATCGCCTCGGCGAGCGCGGCGACCTCTCCCTTGGCCTCGACACTGATCTTCTGCGACAGATCGCCCTTGGCGACGGCCGTCGAGACCTGGGCGATCGAGCGGACCTGGGTGGTGAGATTGCCCGCCATGACGTTGACGGAGTCGGTGAGGTCCTTCCAGGTGCCGGACACGCCCGGTACGACCGCCTGGCCGCCGAGCCGGCCGTCGCTGCCGACCTCGCGGGCCACCCGGGTCACTTCGGAGGTGAAGAGCGACAGCTGGTCGACCATCCCGTTGAAGACGGTGGCGATCTCGCCGAGCAGCGCCGTGTCACCGGGCAGCCGGGTACCGAAGTCGCCGTCACGGACGGCGGTGAGGCCGGCGAGCAGCCGCCGGAGCTCCGCCTCGCCGACCGGTCCGCCGCGGTCGGCGGAGTCCGCCGTGTGGTCCGGGGCCCGGTCGTCCGTGCGGTTCTGCGCACCGCCTGACCGGCCGCGCGGTGGTTTCACCCGTGCGTCCGCATCCACCATGTCGCCCATGTCAGTCCCCATCCCGCCATCACGTCGTCACCGCATGTCGAGCGGGTGCCCGAGGCTCTTCCATCTTCATTGCCACATGACAAATGTTGCCTTGCACTTCGCAGGCTAGCCCAGCATCCCGCCTTCCCGCGCCACACGCCAGAACTTCTTCCACGGCCGCCGCGCGAGGCAGGGGTCGCAGGGGTGCGATCCTTTGGTACGGGGCGGGCAGACTCCCCATCGAGCACAATGCATCCTTGAGGGCGGAAGCCGCGGTGTGGTCGCGGACGGGGCCGCTGTCGATGGAGGGGTAGTGGAGATGAGCGCGATACCGCAGGACACGACCCGCCGCGGCGAGTTCGCGCATCCGGCGCTCCTCTACCGCGGCAGCGACGCCTACCTTGCCGGAACCGTGCCCTTCATCACCGAGGGACTCGACCGGGGCGAGCCGGTCGCCGTCGCCGTTCCCGGCCCGAATCTGGCCCTGCTCGAGAAGGCGCTCGACGACCGCGCCGGCGAGGTGAGCCTGCTCGACATGACACGGGCCGGCCGGAATCCGGGCCGGATCATCCCCGGCGTGCTGCGGGCCTTCGCCGACGCCCACCCCGGCCGCCGGGTGCGGATCATCGGCGAGCCGATCTGGCAGGGGCGCTCAGCCACCGAGTACCCGGCCTGCGTCCAGCACGAGGCACTGATCAACCTCGCCTTCGCCGACCGCGACGTCACGATCCTGTGCCCCTACGACGTCGACGGGCTCAGCCCGGACGTCCTGGCCGACGCCGCGGCCACCCACCCGGTCCTCATCGACGACGCGGGCAGCGTCCGCAGCCCGGACTACGCCCCCACCTACATCGTCGCGAAGTGGAACCTGCCGCTGCCCGAGGCCCCGGACGGCGCGCTGACGCTGGCCTTCGACAACGCGACCCTGACCGAGCCCCGGCTCGCCGCGTCCCGGTACGCCGTCGGCGCCGGCCTGGACCTGGGCCGGATCCCGGACGTGGAGCTGGCCGTCAACGAACTGGCCACCAACACCATCCTGCACGGCGGCGGCTCCGGCACTCTGCGGCTGTGGACCGAGGACGGCCACCTCGTCTGCGAGCTGCGCGACCGCGGACACCTCACCGATCCGCTCGTCGGCCGAATCCCGGTCGTGCGCGCCACCCCCGGCGGCCGCGGGATGCTGCTCGTCAACCACCTCGCCGACCTGCTGCGGATGCACACGACGGCGGCCGGCACGACGCTGCGCGTGTACTTCGCCCTCACCGCGTAGGGCCGCCGGTCCGCTCAGCAGGCCGTGCAGGGCCGTCGGTGCCGTCAGCAGGACTGCCGCGGCCGGCTCAGCACGCCGGTGGGGCCGCTCGCGCACTGTCCGCGAGCGGCCCCACCGCCGGTCCTCACACCTTCTGCCGGATCACTCCTGGATCAGCAGCTGACCGCGCAGCCGCGTCAGGGTCCGGGTGAGCAGCCGCGAGACGTGCATCTGCGAGATCCCCAGCTCCGCGCCGATCTCCGCCTGGGTCATCTCGGCGCCGAACCGCATGTTCAGGATGCGGCGGTCGCGGGGGGCGAGCTCGGCCAGCAGCGGTTTGAGGGACTGGAGGTTCTCCACGAACTCCAGCGCGGGGTCGAGGTCGCCGAGCCGGTCGGCCAGCACGCCTTCGCCGCTGCCCTCCTCCTCGCCCGCGGGGATGTCGATGGACCCGGCCACGTAGCCGTTGCTGGCCAGCTGGCCCTCGGTGACCTCCGCGGGAGTCAGGTCGAGCAGCGCCGCCAGCTCGTCGGTGGTGGGCGCGCGGTCCAGCCGGCCGGCCAGCTCCTCGGTGGCCTTGGCCAGCTCCAGGCGCAGTTCCTGCAGCCGCCGCGGTACGTGCACGGCCCAGCTGGTGTCCCGGAAGAAGCGCTTGATCTCGCCGGTGATGTACGGAATGGCGAACGTGGTGAACTCCACCTCGCGCGACAGGTCGAACCGGTCGATCGCCTTGATCAGGCCGATCGTCCCGACCTGCACGATGTCCTCGCGCGGCTCGGACCGGTTGCGGAACCGCCCGGCGGCGAAGTTCACCAGCGATATGTTCAGCTCGATGAGGGTGCTACGGGCGTACTGGTATTCGTGGGTGCCCTCATCGAGCTCCCGCAGCCGGTCGAAGAACAGCTTCGACAGCTGCCGCGCGTCCTTGGGTGCGAGCTTTCCCGGGCACTCCACCCGCGGCAGTTCCACCCGGTCCACGTCCGCCTCCGGCAACCGCACAGCGGTCGGGGAGGTCCTCGTCACTACCGAGCCCGCCATGTCGTCCTCCTCAGGAAGTCCACACCGTCGAGGCCTCGTATACCCCGGCGCTCCGGGCACACACGTGACGGTTCCGGCGGGACCTCAGGCCTCCAGGACGCCGGTGCCGAGCAGGGAGAACAGCAGGACCCCGATGATGATGCGGTAGACCACGAAGAGGTTGAACGAGTGCTTGGCGACGTACTTCAGCAGCCAGGCGATCGACGCGTAGGCGACCACGAACGACACCAGCGTGCCCACGACGAGAGAAATCGTGTCGACACCACCGCCGGTGGCGTCCTTGAGCTCGTAGAGTCCCGCGCCGGTGAGCGCCGGGATCGACAGGAAGAACGAGAGCCGGGTCGCGGCCAGCCGGTCCAGGTCGCGGATCAGGCCGGTGGAGATCGTGGCGCCGGAGCGGGAGAAGCCGGGGAAGAGCAGCGCGAGGATCTGGGAGGAGCCGACGATCATGGCGTCCTTGAGGGTGATCTCGTCCTCCCCGCGCTTGAACCTGGCCATCTGTTCGGCCACCCACATCACGATGCTGCCGCCGATCAGCGAGCCGGCCACCACCCACAGCGAGGCGAGCGGGCCGTCGATGAGCGGCTTGGCGAGGAGGCCGACGACGACGATCGGGATCGTGGCGTAGATGACCCACCAGGCGAACTTGTAGTCGTGGCTGTCGCGTTCGCTCTTGTTGGCGATGCCGCGTCCCCAGGCGCTCGCGAACCGCACGATGTCGCGGAAGAAATAGACCAGGACGGCCGCGATGGCCCCGACCTGGATGACCGCCGTGAAGCCGACCACCGCCTTGTCGTCCACCGGGATGTTCATCAGCCCCTCGGTGATCTTGAGGTGGCCGGTGGAGGACACCGGGAGGAATTCGGTGACCCCTTCCACCACTCCGAGAATGGCGGCTTGGCCGACGCCGATCGCGCTCATTGGTCCCGTCCCTGGAAATTGCGTCGAATGACCGGCTTGGCGGCGCCGTTGTCAACGAGGGCCCTCATGGGCACACCCAACGTCTACAGAATTGTAGACGTTGGGTGTGACTGTAGACGACGGCCCGCCGACCGGGCAGGCCGGGACCAGGGTAGCGAGGGTGCTACGTGATCGAGAAGTCGTCCCCGTAGACGTTGCCCTGGGCGTACCAGCCGTGCAGGTACACGGTGACCGTTCCGGAGGCGCCGGTGGTGAAGGGGACGGTGAGCTTGGTCCAGCCGCCGGAGGACGTCCAGGTGCTCGCCGAAGCACCGCCGCTCACCCCGAGGTAGGCGTAACTGCCCTGCACCCACCCGGACAGTGTGTAGCTGTGGTTCGGCGCCAGGGCGACGCTCTGCCCGCACTGGCCGGTCTGGCCCGACGTGGGCGCCACCAGCAGCGCGTGGGTGCCGGCGTGCGCAGGAGTGGCGACGACCGCTCCCCCGGGCTGGCAGGTCCACGGGGTCAGACTCCCGCTCTCCAGACCGCCGTTGACCAGCACACCCGATCCGCCGGGACCGGTGACGGTGAGGGCGTACGTCGTCGAGTGGCTGCCGGACGCCGCCGAGCCGGTGACCGTCACCGCGTACGTTCCGGCCGCCGCCGTGCCGGAGGCGGTGGCCGTCAGGGTCGCGGACCCGCCGGCGGTGACCGAGGCGGGGCTGACGCCCACCGTCACACCCGCGGGGGCGCCGGACGCCGTCAGGTTGACGGTCTGCGCCGAGCCGGCCGTGACGGCGGTCTTCACCGTCGCGGTCAGCGAGGCGCCGGGGTCCACCGATCCGGCGGCGGGTGCGGTGGTGACCGAGAAGTCATTGGTGACCGGGCCTCCGCCGCCGGTGAACGGCGCGAAGGCGTGGCTGAAGAACCAGGTGCTCTGCGCGATGCCCGAGCAGGAGTCCGATCCCCCGGTGCCGGGGCAGCCGCCGTTGTCGCGCTGGAGTGCCCAGAAGGACAGCGAGGCGATGCCCTTGGAGACGGCCCAGTTGTAGACGGTCGCCGCGTCGGCGGTCCGGAACGTCTCGGCGGGGCCGAAGTCGTCGATGCCGGGCATCTCCGTGATGCCGACCATCCCCCACAGCTGCGCGTCGCTCTTCGCGGGGTAGAGCGTGCCCAGTTGACCGCGCAGGCCGGTGGTGGCGGTCTGGGTGTCGGTCGCCATCTGGTGGGAGGCGCCGTCGTAGTAGTCGAACGTCATCAGGTTCACGACGTCGATGCGGGCGTTGTTCGTCACGGCGTTGCGCAGGACGGCCAGTCCGCTGGAGGCCAGTCCGCTGGTAGTGGTCGGCAGCGTGTAGGAGAACTGGACGGTGCGCCCGTTCGCCGCCGCCCAGTCCTCGACCAGCTTGATCGCCTTGTTCCGGCGGTCGATGCCGGCGGTGTTGGTGAGCGAGTTGTCCTCGATGTCGAGGTCGATCCGCGTCACGTCGTAGGTGGTGATGACGTTCTCGAAGGCGGCGGCGATGGAGTTGACGTTCGTGCAGCTGTCCGCCAGCTCGGTGCCGGTGTTGTCCGCGGTGTAACCGCCGAAGGACGGGATGACGTCACCGCCGGCCGCCCGCATGGTCGCGATGTCGGCGCCGAAGCTGGACTGGGCGATCGGCATGCCCGTGTCGCCGTTCCAGTACGGCGTGCAGGAACCCTTCGACGGCGTCTGGATGAACGCCATCGTCAGGTACTTCGCACCGGACTGCGCGGACAGCGCCGACATGCTGTCGCCGTTGTACGCCTCGAAGTACGGCGCGAAGACATGGGTGGGGATCGGGGTCGCGGCATGCGCGGCGGTGCCGCCCGCGACCACCAGGCCGAGGGACGCGGCGGCCGTGGCCAGTGCGGTCAGCAGTACCCGGACGGATCTTGGTCGTCTCATGAACGCTCCCACAGAATGAGCCGGCGAATGGGGGGATACGCGGTGCGGTGTCACGAGGAGAGCCGAGCAGTGCCCATGATTGGACTAGACCAACGGACTGTCAAGGCTCTTTACCATTCGCCCGCGACCGTCTCCCCCAGCAGGCCGAGTGCCACCAACTGCCATGTGGCGAGGGACCGTTCAGCGATCTTGAGGCTTTCCGGTGGGCGGGCCCCGGGCGCACCCTTCCCGCCGGATCCGCGCCCATGAGACCGGGATGCCCCCTACCCCGCGGCCCGATCCGGGAGCAGCATCGACAGTGTGGCGGGATCAGCGGATCTGGCAGCCTGTGACGAGTGCGGCCGTACCGATCGGACGGTCCGCGACCTCGGCCTGCGCGCGCCCCTGGCCCTGTGCGACAGCTGCTTCCGTGCCCTGCTGGACGTACGGGCGCGCCGTCAACCGCTGCCGCTGTCACGGATTCTGGACGATGTACGGCATCGCTCCCCGGGACACGGGTAGGCGCCGTAGGGCCGGGAACCACTCGGCGCACCACGGGTCGTCCCGTCATCGGGTCGTCCGATCGTCGAGGCGGTCTCGTGGGAATCGAGAACCAGGCCGAGAGCACTCCCGACAGGACCGAACGCCGTCCCGTCGGGCACCTCGTGCCACTCACCCAAGGAGTACGACCATGCTGATGGCCCATCCCGCTGTCCTGCGCGACTTACTGGAGCGCTACGAGGCGCTCGCCGCGCAGGTCCGGGGCGACTCGGCCGGGTCGCTGGACCACCGCCGGCTCGAGGACACCGCCTACACCCTGTGCGTGATCACCGGTGTCCGTACGGTCGGCCGGGCGGTCGAGTCCGCCAGGCAACGGCTCGCCGCGGACTCCGGGCCGTCCTCCGCGCCGCAGGCCGTGGCCTCGTAGTTCCGGGTGCCGCGGGGCCGTCACAATGAGGGGGTGACACGGAACAGCGCACGCCCTTCAGTGACGGCCCGGCCCGCCTCGCCCTGCCCCTGCGGACTGGACGCGTCCTACCGCGACTGCTGCGGCAGGCTCCACAGCGGCCAGGCCGCGGCTCCCACCGCGGAGCGGCTGATGCGCTCGCGCTTCAGCGCGTTCGCCGTCCGCGATGCCGCGTACCTGCTCAGGACGTGGCACACCACCACCCGGCCGTCCGGCATCGAGTTCGAGCCGGATCAGCAGTGGACCCGGCTGGAGATCGTCGGGACGACGGACGGCAGCGCCTTCCACACCGAGGGCACGGTGGAGTTCCGCGCCCACTACCGACTGCACGGCCACACGGACTCGCAGCACGAAGTGAGCCGCTTCGTCCGCGAGAACGCGCTCTGGGTCTATCTGGGCGAGGCCACCGCCTAGCGTTCCGCAGTGCGGCCACGCCGCGTGCCGCTCACGGTATGAGGTCGCCGAGCAGCTCGGCGAACTCCTCCGGGGCGATCACCCTGATCCCGAGTTCCGCCGCCTTGGCCCTCTTGGAACCCGCCTTCTCCCCCGCCACCAGCAGACTGGTCTTCTTCGACACGCTCGACGACGCCCTGCCGCCCGCACTCTCGATCAGCTCGTTCATCGCCGTACGGGACAGCTCCGCCAGCGCACCGGTCATGCTGCCGGTGACCACGACCGTCAGGTCCGCCAGCGGGCCGGCCGGAACGGCCTCCTGCGGCTCCGCCGCGCCGTCGGCGTCGCCGTCACCGGGCATCCGCGCCGGCACTCCGGGCTCGGTCATGTTCACCCCGGCGGCCGTCAGCCTGTCGATGAGCGGGGCCAGTTCGGCGATCTGGGCGACGACGACCCTGGCCTTCTCGGCGCCGATGCCGGCAACGGCCTCCAGCGCGGCGGCGTCCGCCGCCCGGATGGCCTCCATCGTGCCGAAGTGCCGGGCGATCCGCCGGGAGATGCTGCGGCCGGTGCCGAGGACGCCGAGCGCGCAGAACACCCGGTTCAGCGGCCGGTCCTTGGCGGCCGCGATCGTCGCCAGCAGTTTGTCGGCGCTCACCTCGCCCATCCGGTCCAGCGCCAGCACCTGCTCGCGATCGAGGGTGAACACGTCGGCGAAGTCGGTGACCTGACCGGACTCCACCAACTGCGTCACGAGCTTGTGCCCCATCCCGTCGATGTCGAGGCAGTCCCGTGCCACCGCGTAGCGGATCGAGGCGAGCTGCCCGCACTCCCGGCCGCGCACACAGCGCCAGCGCTCCTGGGTGGTGTCGATGTCGGAGGCGCAGCGGGGGCATTCGGTGGGGAAGTCGATCGGCGTCTCCGCCCCGGTGCGGAGCTGGACCACCGGGGCCTCGATGCGCGGGATGATGTCGCCGGCCTTGTAGACGGTGACCTGGTCGCCGATCCGCAGGTCCCGGCGGGTGATGTCGGCCGGGTTGTGCAGCGTCGCGTAGGTGACGGTGCTGCCGTCGATCTCGACGGGTTCGAGCACGGCGCGCGGCGCGATGACACCGGTCCTGCCGACGTTCCATTCCACGGCGAGCAGCCGGGTGACGCGCTCCACGGCGGGCAGCTTGTAGGCGATCGCCCAGCGCGGGGCCCGGGAGCTGAAGCCGGCCTTCTCCTGGTCGGCCGGGTTGTCCGCCTTGATCGCCACTCCGTCGATGCCGAACGGCAGCGCGGCCCGCAGCGCGGCGATCTCCTCGACGCGGCTCTGGACCTCCTCGATCGAGGCACAGGTGCGCAGCCCCACGGGAGTGGCCGCGGTGGTCTGCACACCCGCCTCCGCGACGATCTCCATGACACGGCTGTGGGCCAGCGCCGCGAGTTCCGCCGAACCGTCCTCCAGCGGCAGTCCCGAGTAGGCCCAGAACGTCATCTCGATGACGTACGGCCGTTCCTTCGCCCGCAGGGTGCCGGCCGCACCGTTGCGGGGGTTGGCGAACGGGGTGGCACCGAACTCGGCGCGTACGAGGTTGGCCTGCTCGAACTGCTCGGTGGTGAGCAGCACTTCACCGCGGACCTCGAACGTCACCGGGGTGTCGAGCCGGTCCGGCAGTCCGGCGATGGTCCCGATGGCGTGCGAGACGTCCTCGCCATAACTGCCGTCGCCACGGGTGACCAGCTGGACCAGGCGGCCCTCCCGGTAGCGCGCGGCGACGGCGACCCCGTCCAGCTTCGGTTCGACCGCGTAGCCGCCTGTCACCGGTCCGCCGAGCCGCTTGGCCAGGGAGTCCGCCCAGGCCGAGAGTTCGGCACCGTCGAAGACGTTGTCCAGTGACATCATCCGCGCCGAATGTTCCACCTCACCGGCCGGCACCGCGCCGCCCGCGACCTTGCCGGTCGGCGACGCCGGCACGATCTCGGCGGGGTGCTCGGCCTCATAGGCCGCGATCGCCCGCGCCAACCGGTCGTACGTGGCATCGTCGAGGCGGGAGTCCCCGCCGCTGTAATAGGCGGCGGACGCTTCGGTGGCCTCGGTGACGGCCCGCGCGTACGACTCGGCGTCGGCCAGCTGGGCCGTGGTGATCTCGGTCATGAGGACATCGTGCCGCCCGCCACTGACAATGCGCCGTGGCGGCGTGGAAGAGTGGTTTCCATGAGCCCCACGAACCCCGTCGAACCCGCGGAACCGGATGGACCCGCGGAACCGGCGGGACCGGCCGGCCGCGACGGCTCCGCCGGACCGCCCGACACCGTCGCCGAGCCGGAGGGCGGCGAGTCCGCCTGCTGGCTCGACCGCGTCTGCCCGCAGTGCGACGCGGTGTCCGACGGACCCCCGCCGGCCCGCTGTCCGCGATGCGGCGCCGGGCTGCGTGGCTAGGCTGCCCTAGAGCGCGTCGCCCGCGGGTCCGAGGGTGATGACGGCCGCACTGCCCTCGGACCGCACGGCCCCGACCTCGCTACCCGTCCCCGACACGAAGACCGCGTCGAAGCGGTCGAGCCGGCCGTCCTCAGAAGCGACGGCGGGGACGAGAGCGGGGTCGGCGAAGAACCCGACGTCGTCGGTCAGGGCGACGAGGAGCACGGAACCGTTCACGGGGACCTGGGCCGTGTGCGTGCCGTCCACGATCCCGACCGTTGCCGCCGCCCGTCCGCGCCGGATCATCACATTGAGATTGACGATGGGGCCGCCCGTCAGCCGGCAGTCGGTGACGGCGTCGCCGGGGAACGCGAACGGGCGCAGCGGACGGATCGGCGGGTGGATGGCACCGTCGATCGTCAGCACCATTCCCGGGCCGTCGACCACGGTGATGATCCTGTCGACATCCGGGAGGGCCGAGTACGGCCCGTCCCCCACGACATCGGCGAGGCTCACCCGCCAGCCGAAGTCGGCCAGGCCCGCGTGCGCCGGGTCCACCGTGATCTCACGCGTCACGCCGCCACCGTTGCTCCAGGGCGTCGGCACACGGTCACCGGCCCGCAGAATCCGCGCTTCCATGCCGTTGATCGTCGCGGCGCGGCCCTCTCGCGTCAAATGGTCCGCCGCCGCGTAATCGCCCCAACCCGCGCATCCCACACATCTGCGGATATCCACCCCCACCTGCGATTTCCCTGAATGCAAACGGTGTTGCCGGGTAGGGGCGGCCCTCATGTGGCGTCACGCACCAGGTGACGCACGTGACCGAAGGGACCATCCATGTCGCAGCGCAGCGCCTTCTCCCGCAGAGGATTCCTGCTCGGGACCACCACCTTGACGGGTATGGCGGTGGTACCGGGGCTGCTCACGGCGTGCAGCCGCACCGAGACCGGAACAGGAGCGCCGAAGGGCGAGGGCGACCTGTTGGCGAAGCTCAGGAAGCAGGGATACGTGCGGGTCGGGTTCGCCGGCGAGGCGCCGTACGGGTTCAAGGACGGCACCGCGCTGGCCGGTGAGGCCCCGACCCTGCACAAGGAGATCTTCACCGCGCTCGGGGTGGCCGACCTCCGTCCCACCCTCACGGACTTCGGCGCCCTCATCCCCGGACTGGCGGCGGACCGTTTCGACGTGGTGAGCGCCGGGATGGCGATCACACCGGAGCGGTGCGACAAGGTCATCTTCTCGGAACCGGAGTTCATCTCCCCCACCGCGCTGATGGTGCGCAAGGGCAATCCCAAGGGCCTGAGCGACCTCGCCTCGTGCGCCGCGAAGGGCGCCACCGTAGGAGTGCTGACAGCGGCGGTCGAGGCCGGGTACGCCGCCGGGGCCGGGGTCGGGGACTCCAAGGTCAAGTCGCTGGCCAAGCAGCAGGACGGGCTCGACGCGCTGGTCGCGGGACGGATCGACGCGTTCGCCCTGACCGGGATATCCCTGCGCTGGCTGGCCAAGACCAACAAGGGCGCGGACGTCGAGGTGCTCGAACCGTTCGTGCCGGAGCTGAAGGGCAAGAAGCAGTACAGCCCCGGCGGCGCCGTCTTCCGGCAGAACGCCACCACACTGCGGGACGCGTTCAACGGCCAGTTGAAGAAGATCACCGGCGACCCCGAGCACTATGTCGCGCTGATCGGGAAGTACGGCTTCACCAAGCAGGAGGTACCGCCGGCCACCCTGCGGACAGCCGACCTGTGCAAGGCGTGATGGGCACACCTGATGAGCGAATTCCTCACACAGTTCTCCCGGTCCCTGCCGAGTGTGTGGCAGGGCGTCTCCGTCACCCTCCAGGCCACCGTGCTCAGCGCGCTGCTGGCCCTCGTCCTCGCCTTCGTCCTCGGCTTCATGTCCCGCTCGGACCAGCTTCTCGTCCGGGGTCTGTCGCGGGTGGTCGTCGAGTTCCTCCGCGGCACCTCCCTGTACGTCCAGCTGTTCTGGCTGTTCTTCGCGCTGCCGATCCTCGGGTTCAAGCTTGAGCCGCTGGCCTGCGCCGTCGTGGCCTTCGGTCTCAACTACGGCGCCTACGGCTCCGAAGTGGTGCGCGGCGCGCTGAACGCCGTACCCCAGGCGCAGTGGGAGGCGGCCGTCGCGCTCAACCTGAGCCCCTGGCAGCGGATGCGCCGGGTGATCCTGCCCCAGGCCTGGGTCCAGATGATCCCGCCCTTCAACAACCTGCTCATCCAGCTGCTCAAGAGCACACCGCTGCTGTCGTTGATCACCATCTCCGATCTGACGTTCCAGATGGACCAGTTGCGCTCGACGACGGGCAACACCGCGGCCGCGTACGTGACGCTCCTGGTCATCTACTTCGTGCTCGCCTACGCGCTGACGCTGCTGATGAACGCCCTGGAGGCAGTGGCCAAGGCCCGGCTGGGCCAGGGCAGCGGACTGCGCCACGTCCTCAAGCCGCCGTCCGCCGGCATCACGGATCCCGACGGCCGCGCCGCAAGGGCGGGTGGTGTGTGATGTGGGACTGGAACACCGCCCGAGAGGGACTGCCCGTGGTCCTGCACGGCTTCGGGATCACCCTGCTCGCCACGGTGCTCGGATCCGTCGTCGCCATGGTGCTCGGGCTGCTGATCGCCGTGCTCCGCCGCGCCCCGACCCGATGGGTCACCGTGCCCGTCCGCATCGTCGTGGAGTTCGTACGCTCCACCCCGGTGATGATCCAGCTGTTCGCCGTCTGGGTGCTCGTGCCCGGCCTGGATCCGCTGACCATCGGCATCGCCGTCCTCGGCATCCACTACGCGATGTACACCTCCGAGGTGTACCGCGCCGGAATCGACGCCGTACCCCAGGGGCAGTGGGAGGCGGCCGTCGCGCTCTCGCTGCCGCGCGGCCGGGTGTGGCGCGCGGTGATCCTGCCGCAGGCCGTCCGCAAGGTCGTTCCGGCACTGGGCAACTACGTGATCTCCATGTTCAAGGAGACGCCGTTCCTCTCGGTGATCACCGTGCAGGAGATGGTCCACGAGGCGAACGAATACGGCAGCGTCCACTTCGCCTATCTGGAGGCCTTCACCCTCGCCGCCGCGATCTTCCTCGTGGCGAGCTACCCGACCTCGATGCTGATGAGAAGACTGGAGAAGCGCCTTGCTCAGTGACACCGACCCCAAGGAAGAGACCGGCCCCGGCAGCCACGCCGAGGCCGTGGACGACGCGCTCACCAACAAGGGCGACGCTCTCCGCAACGATTCCCCGGCCAACGATTCCCCGGTCGCGGACATGGTCCGCTTCGACCAGGTGGTGAAGCGGTTCGGCGACCACACGGTCCTGGACCAGCTCGACTTCGGGCTGCGACGAGGTGAGCGGGTGACGCTCATCGGGCCGAGCGGCTCCGGCAAGACCACCATCCTGCGGCTGCTCATGACCCTCGAACGCGTCACCGAAGGCACCATTCATGTCGACGGGGAGCCCTTCTCCCACATGCCGGGCGGCCGGGACGGACTGGTGCCCGCCAACGAGAAGTACCTCCGCGAACGCCGGCGCCGGATCGGCATGGTCTTCCAGCAGTTCAACCTGTTCCCCAACATGAAGGTGCTGGAGAACGTCACCGAGGCGCCGGTCCACGTCCTCGGCCTCAGCCGCGACGAGGCCGCGGAACGCGGCCGCGAACTGCTGGACCTGGTGGGCCTCGCCGACAAGTGCGACGCCCATCCGACCCAGCTCTCCGGCGGCCAGCAGCAACGCGTCGCCATCGCCCGCGCGCTCGCCATGCGGCCCGACATCCTCCTCCTCGACGAGGTGACGTCCGCGCTCGACCCGGAGCTCGTGGCAGGTGTGCTCGACGTCCTGCGGGACATCGCCCTGAGCACCGACATCACCATGCTGTGCGTGACGCACGAGATGGGCTTCGCCCGCGATGTCTCCGACCGGGTGATGATGTTCGACCACGGCCATGTCCTCGAAGTCGGGCCCCCGGACCAGCTGTTCGAGGCCCCGGAACACACCCGCACCCGCGAATTCCTCAGCGCGGTCCTCTGAAGGACACCCTGCCCCTCTGAGGGGGTGCACCGCGCCGTGGCCGGGCACGCCACCCCGCCCCGCCTCGGTTTCGGGGCGGGGTGGGACGTCGTGACGGCATCACGGCGTCTGACGGCGCCTGGGAGGCGGATGCGCGAACGCCCGCTGAAACGCCGCTTCTCGAATCCGCTCACACCGGGCCGGGCGTGCACGGACGGTGCCTCTGCCGCACCCCTTTCGCCTTCTGTACGGGAGGATCGGGACTGCCTCGAGCTTCCCCCTTCCGGGCCCGCGCGTCACCGTGCGAACACCGTGCGCCGGCGCGCGCCGTTCGCACGGGGCGTGAAAACGGGGCGTGAAAGCGAGCGCCGTCCCGGGGCCGCTCGCGAGGTCGCCAGTGGGGCGCGGGGAACCGGCTTGGGCCACCGGCCAGGGCCTGCAGCACAATGGGTCGATGACTGAGGGAATCGATGCGGCGACCGCTCACGCCTGGGCCGCGCTCGGCGGTCCGGCGGAGCTGGTCGAGGGGGTGTCGTACATCGCGTCACGCGGTGTTCTGCCGTCCCGGCTTCCGGTGCGGGAGCTGGCGCGCGCGACGGTGGGGGTGTGCTCGCTGGCGGCCGCGGAGCTGTTCGCGCGCCGCGCCGGGGGATCCGTACCGGAGGTGCGGGTGGACGAGGGGGCGGTGGCCACCGCCTTCGTCAGTGAACGGCATCTGCGGATCGACGGCCGGAAGCCGACGTCGTTCGCCCCGCTGTCCGGCTTCTGGCCGGCGGCCGACGGCTGGGTCAGGACCCACGCCAACTACCCGCACCACCGCGCCCGGCTGCTGGCCACACTGGAGATCCCGGACGAGGGCGACGACGGCGCACTGGCACAGCGGCTCGCGGACCGGCTGCTGACCCGTCCCGCCCGATGGATCCAGGAGACGGTTCAGGCGGAGGGTGGGCTGGCCGTGGCCGTCGGCATGGCGGAGGGCAGCCGAGCGGAACTCCCCCTCGTCGAGTCCCGTCGGACCGGGGACGGCGCGGCCGCCACCCTGCGGGCCGCGGCGCTGCCGGCCGCCGGCGTCAGGGTGCTCGACCTGACCAGGGTCATCGCCGGACCGGTGGCCACCCGCACGCTGGCGCTGCTCGGCGCGGATGTGCTGCGCGTCGATTCCCCCCGGCTCCCGGAACATCCGGACGCCCACGCCGATACGGGTTTCGGCAAGCGCTCGACGCTGCTGGACCTCGATGTACCCAAGGACCGGCTGCTGTTCGAGGAACTGCTCTCCTCGGCCGATGTCGTGATCACCGGCTACCGGCCGGGCGCCCTGGACCGCCACGGTCTCGCTCCGCGGGCACTGCTGGAGCGGCGGCCCGGACTGATCGTCGCCCAGCTCTGCGCCTGGGGCTGGGAAGGGCCGTGGGCCGGACGCCGCGGCTTCGACAGCCTGGTCCAGGCCGCCTGCGGCATCGCCGGGATCGAGTCCGCACCTGACGGACACCCCGGAGTGCTCCCTGCCCAGGCCTTGGACCACGGCACCGGATATCTGCTCGCCGCCGCGGTGCTGCGCGCGCTCACCGACCGTCAGGACACCGGCGGAGGCCGGCAGCTGCGGTTCTCCCTGGCGGGAACCGCCTCCTGGCTGAGGCACGGTATCCGCCCCGCCGCCACCGACGGTGCGGCCTACGACCCGGGCTCCTGGCTGGCCGAAACGCCCTCCCCGTACGGCCGCCTCCAGTACGCCCGTCCCCCGGTCGGCTACGCCGGCGGCCCCGGCGACTGGACCCGTCCGCCCACGTTGTGGGGCACCGACAGCCCCGGCTGGATCTGATCTCAGCCACCCGACCCGTCCGTCAGCTCCCACCACCGACGAAAGGATTCCCGTGGCCCTTCCTCCGGCCGCCGACCGGTCCGGCGCGCTCGCGCCCGCGCTGGATTCGATGACCCTGCTCGCCGCGGCAGTGATCGTTCACGATGTCGGGAAGCGGCGGGTGGTGCTGCTGCAACGCGGTCCTGGGGCGAAGTACTGTCAGGGCAAATGGGATCTTCCCATCGGCAAGAGCGATCCGGGGGAACCCGTCACCGACACGGCAGCCCGTGAACTGCGGGAGGAGACAGGCCTCGTGGTCGACCCGGCGGCGCTCCGCGTCGCCCATGTCATCCACGGCGCCTGGGGCGTCGAATCCCCCAACGGCTTTCTCACCGTTGTCTTCACCACGCAGAACTGGTCGGGAGAGCCCGTCAACAGCGAGCCGGAGAAGCACTCCGCGGTCCGCTGGTTCGACATCGACGCCCTCCCCGGGGAGATGGTGCCCAGCACGGGTCACGCACTGCGCTGCGTCCTCGACGACGGCCCGCGAATCTCGCTGCACGGCTGGCAGGACCGTACTCCGGGATAGCGGCTGTCACGAATCTGCGCGCACCCCTCCGACCTGGTCCGTCGTGAACGGCCGCGCGAATGCGGGGCGTACGGACGGCGACTCGCAGGTGGCCGGTTCGGGATCCGCGGGGATGGATGCGTTGCACCACGCGCAACACGCGTTGCGGCGGTCGGCGGACTCTGCTCCCCTGGAGCACCGCACAGCAGCGGACCGGCAACGCAGTATCGGGAGGTGTGTCGCGTGGAGGTCAACGCACGCATGGGCAGGCGGGGTCTGCTCGCCGCGGCGGCGGCTGCCGCCACGGCGGGACTGGGGTGCGCCCCAGGGGCGACCGCGCGGACGGAGCTGCCTGCGCCCAAGGCGCAGAAACCTTCCGCCGCCGGGACCAGGCCGCTCTATCTCGGCGTCTACACCTCGGTGAGCGGAGGCGGCAAGGGCGTCGCACTGACGGCGTACGAGCCCTCGACGGGTGCGATCACGTCCACCGGAGTGGTGACCGGAGTCGCGGATCCGTCCTTCCTGGCCTTCGGCCCGTCCACCGGCACGCTGTACACGGTCAACGAGCGCTCACCCGGCGCCGTGACCGCGATAGCCCTGCACGGCGGCAGCAACGGCGCACCGAAGGTGCTCGGGTCGCGGCCCACCGGCGGCGACGGACCGTGTCATCTGTCCGTTCACCCGGGCGGCCGATACCTGCTCAGCGCGAACTACGACTCGGGCAGCGTCGCCGTGCACCCGATAGGCCAGGACGGGAAGCTGGGCGCGCGGACCGCGCTCGTACGGCACAGCAGCCCACCGCCGGGACCCGGGCAGGACGGGCCGCACGCCCACCAGATCATCACGTCGCCGGACGGCCGCTTCGTCCTCGCCGTCGACCTCGGCAACGACACCGTGTACACGTACCAGCTCGACGAGACGGCCGGCACACTGCACCAGGTCTCCTTCGCCGCGCTGCGCCCCGGCGCCGGACCGCGGTCGCTGACCTTCCACCCCGGCGGCACGTTCGCGTACCTGGCGAACGAGCTGGACAACACCGTCGTGGTCTGCGCGTACAACGCCGCGACCGGGAAGCTGACCCCCGGCGCGCCCCAGTCCACCGGGACCGGGAGCGTCAAGAGCTACCCGGCGCAGCTGCTGGTGACCGCCGACGGGGCGTTCGCGTACCTCGCCAACCGCGGCCACAACAGCATCACCCGCTATGCCGTCGAGTCCGCCGGCGCGACCCTGCGCCTACTGGACACGGTGCCGGTGGGCGGCGACTTCCCGCGGCACATCGCCTTCGACCCGACGGGCCGGCTGCTCTTCGCCGCCAACCAGAAGTCCAACACGGTCACCGTCCTGAATGTCGACACCAAGACCGGGAAACTGACTCTGGCCGGAAAGCCGTTCGCCGCTCCTGGGGTGGTGTGCGTACTGCCGTCGCCGTAGTCCCCCATACCGCCGGAGTTGCCCCCGGGCTCATCGGCGGCGCTCCAACTCCCCCGTAAGCGGGGGCCCTCGACCCGGAAGCGCATCGCGCTTCCGGGTCGAACTTCTTGACATGTCCTGTCAGTACCGCTGTGATGTGGTTGCTTTCGTTCGACCCCGTTGAATTGTGCGCCATTTACCCCCGCATGGAGCCGCACATGCAGCCCGAACGTCACACCATCAGACAGCGTTTGGCGGCCCTGGCCGCCTCCCTGGCTCTCATCACGGGAGGTGGCGCGCTCGCCGCCACCGCCGCCGTGACCGCGCAACTGGCCACGGCGGCACCCGCCGCGGCCGTCGACAACGGCCTCGCCCTGACCCCGCAGATGGGGTTCAACAACTGGAACTCCACCCACTGCCGGGCGGAGTTCAACGAGACGATGGTCAAGGGCATCGCCGACATCTTCGTCTCGCAGGGCCTGAAGAGCGCCGGTTACAGCTATGTCAACATCGACGACTGCTGGGCGCTGCCCAACCGTGACGGCGCCGGAAACCTCGTCCCCGATCCGGCACGCTTCCCCAACGGCATCAAGGCCGTCGCCGACTACGTGCACTCCAAGGGGCTCAAGTTCGGCCTCTACTCCAGTGCCGGGACCAAGACCTGCGACACCCTCGGCTTCCCCGGCGGGCTCGGCCACGAGCAGCAGGACGCCAACCTGTGGGCGTCCTGGGGTGTCGACTACCTCAAGTACGACAACTGCAACAACACCGGTGCGGACGCCCAGACCCGGTACAAGGCCATGGGCGACGCCCTCAAGGCCACCGGCCGCCCGATCCTCTACAGCATCTGTGAATGGGGCTCCAACCAGCCCTGGAACTGGGCCGCGAACGTCGGCAACTCCTGGCGCACCACCGGCGACATCAGCGACTCCTGGTCCAGCATGATCGGCATCGCCCACCAGAACCAGTCGCTCGCCCCGTACGCCAAGCCGGGCGCCTGGAATGACCCGGACATGCTCGAGGTCGGCAACGGCGGGATGACGGACACCGAGTACCGCACCCACTTCAGCCTCTGGTCGCAGATGGCCGCTCCCCTGCTGATCGGCAGCGATCTGCGCAGCGCGAGCGCCGCGACGCTCGCGATCCTCAAGAACACCGACGTCATCGCCGTCGACCAGGACAGCCTCGGCAAGCAGGGCACCGTGGTGTCCAGCTCCGGCGGCAAGGTCGTGATGACCAAGGCGCTGGCCGGTGGCGACCGGTCGGTGACGCTGACCAACGAGAACGGATCGGCGCAGACGATCTCGACGACCGCCGAGGCGGCCGGTATCGGCGGCGCGTCCTCGTACGCGCTCAAGGACCTGTGGTCCAAGCAGACCAGTTCCACCACCGGCACCATCAGCGCCTCGGTGCCCGCGCACGGCACCGTGATGTTCCGGGTGACACCCGGCAGCCCCGTCCCGCCCCCGACCGGGATCAACCAGCTCAGCGATCTGCCCTGGACGTCGGCCACCAACGGCTGGGGCCCGGTCGAACGGGACCACAGCAACGGCGAACAGGCCGCCGGTGACGGACGCACCCTCACCATCAACGGCACCACCTACGCCAAGGGCCTGGGCACGCACGCCCCCAGCGAGATCAGCTACTACCTGGGCGGCAGCTGCCGTTCGGTCAACGTCGATGTGGGCGTGGACGACGAGGTGTCCAGTCCGGGCACGGTGATCTTCCAGCTCTACAAGGACGGCACCAAGGTCGCCGACAGCGGCGTGCGGTCGGCCAGTGACGGTCCCAAGCATCTGACCGCCGATCTGACCGGCGGAAGCCAGTTGAAGCTGGTCGTCACCGACGGCGGCGACGGCATCAACTACGACCACGCCGACTGGGCCGACGCCAAGCTGGCCTGCGGCAACGGCCCGGCGGCCGGCACCAGCGCACTCAGTGACCTCAACTGGACGTCGGCGGCCAACGGCTGGGGCCCGGTCGAGCGCGACCACAGCAACGGTGAACAGCCCGCGGGCGACGGACGCACCCTCACGATCAACGGAGCCACCTACGCCAAGGGCCTGGGCACCCACGCCGCCACCGCCGTCACCTACTACCTGGGCGGCACCTGCACATCCCTGACCACGGATGTGGGGGTGGACGACGAGTCCGCTACCAACGGATCGGTGGTCTTCCAGATCTTCCGGGACGGCACCAAGGTCGCCGACAGCGGTCTGGTCACCGTCAGCGATGCCGCGAAGCATCTGACGGCCGATCTCACCGGCGGTCTCGAGCTGAAGCTCGTCGTCACCGACGGCGGCAACGGCAACACCTCCGATCACGCCGACTGGGCACTTCCCCGCCTCACCTGCGGCTGATCCCGGCACCGGAACGACCGGCCGGACGGACGTGATCCGTTCGACCGCGGTGACCTGAACCACCAGGGCCTGCCCGGCCTCCGGAGTGTGACCGGGCAGGCTCTACCATCTGCGCAACACGGTGATCGCGTTCCGCCGCCGGGCGGCGCCGACGCCGAGGCCAAGGGAGCGCACATGTCCAAGCAGCCCGCAGTCGGTACGCCGGCCCCCGACTTCACCCTGCCCGGGCTCGTCCTCGGTCAGGGCGACGCCGACGCGGAACGGGCCGACTACGCGCTCGCCGGACAGCGCGGCAACCCGCTGCTCCTGGTCTTCTACCCCGGCGACGACACGGCCGTGTGCACCAAGCAGCTGTGCTCCTACACCTCCGACCTGGATCGTTTCACCGGCCTGGGCGCCACCGTGTGGGGCATCAGCCCGCAGGACCTGGACAGCCACGAGTCCTTCGCCCGTAAGCACCGGCTCGGCTTCCCGCTGCTGGCCGACACCGACCGCACCGTGGCCAAGGCCTACGGCATAGCCGTCCCCGGACTCGGTCTGCGCCGCTCGGTCTTCCTGCTCGACGGCGAGGGCAACGTGCGTTGGAAGCACGTCGCGCTGGCCGGTCTCACCTTCGTCACCACCGATGTACTGGCGGAGCAGCTCGCCGCGGTGCAGGCCGGCTGAGCGCCGGCGGGCACGTCCGCCGAACGCCGGACACGGCGCCGGACCGTACTCCATAATCGAACACGCTCCCGTGCAACCACCGGCTGCGTACAGGCGTCCACCCATCAACCGGTAGCTCCGCGGAAATCCCGTGCCGGAGCCCGTCCGATTCGACGAGGTGCGCCCGACAATGTCCGACCCACGAGACCCCAGACGGTCAGAACCCGAGTGGTCCCTTCCCGGCTACCGCGCGCTGCGCGTCCTGGGAGAGGGCGGCAGCGGCAAAGTGGTGCACGCGGTCGATGAGCGCAGCGGCGCCGAGGTCGCGATCAAGTACCTCAACGAGGAGAGCCGGGCGCGGCCCGGCCTCCTCCGCAGCTTCCGCGACGAGGCCCAGCTCCTGCGGCAGCTGGACTCCCCGCACGTGGTGCGCGTCCACGACTACGTGGAGACCGCCGAAGGCGCGGCGATCGTCATGGAGCTCATCGAGGGCGTATCGCTGGGGGCGATGCTGCGGGCGAACGGCGCCGCCGTTCCCGAAGCGGCCCTGTCGGTGCTGAAGGGGTCGCTGCTCGGTCTGGCGGCGGCCCACGCGGCCGGGGTCGTGCACCGCGACTACAAGCCCGGCAACGTGATGGTCTCGAACCACGGCGTCTCCACGCTGGTGGACTTCGGCATCGCGGTCCGGCAGGGCGCCGACGCCCCGAGCGCCGGCACACCGCCCTACATGGCACCCGAGCAGTGGCGCGGTGAGCCGGCGTCACCCGCCACCGATGTCTACGCGGCGACGGCGACGTTCTTCGAATGCCTCACCGGTGAGCGCCCGTACACCGGGGCGACCATGGCGGAGCTGGCGGTCCAGCACATCACCGCGCCGATTCCGGAGCACCGCGCGCCCGAGGAACTGCGGGCACTGATCGGGCACGGGCTCGCCAAGAGCGCCGAAGAACGACCGGTGAGCGCCGCCGCCTTCCTCACCGAACTCGAAGCGGCGGCCGGCGCCGCCTACGGCCCGGACTGGGAGCGCCGCGGACGCCGGGCGCTCGTCGCGATCGTCGCGCTGCTCGCCGCCCTGCTGCCGAGCGCCCTCGGCGACGCCACCGCGCCCCCGCCGCCGACCCCGCCCACCCCGCCCGCTCCTGGCGCCGGCGCGGGCCTGCCGTTCGGCGGCGGCAAGCCGCGACGGCTGCCGCGCGGACGCGTCGCCGCGCTGGTGGGCGGCAGCGTCGCCCTGCTGGCCCTCGCGACGGCCGGCACGGTCGTCGCCCTCGCCGGCACCGGCAAGGCCCCGCACCACACCGACGGCCTCTCGGCTCCGCCCTCCGTCACCACACAGCTCACCGGAACCAGCGAGCCACCCGGCACCACGCCGCCGGGCGGCGCGACGGTCGGCCCGAGCCTCACACCGACGACATCAGCGTCGACGTCCACCACGCCGACACCGACGGACAGCACGACGGGCCTGACGACCCCGCCCACGACACCGCCGACGACCGCACCGCCGGACCCGCCGACGACGGTTCCGACGACGGCGTCGACCACTACGTCGAAGCCGCCGCCCCCGGTGGTCAAATCCGCCTCGGTCGACACGTTCGTGGCTACCCGTGGGTCGAACGCGACAGCCTCGTTCTCCATCGGCAAGGGCAGCACCGGCACCTTCACCATCACGTTGACGTGGTACGACGCGGACAGCAAAGGCAACCCCGTAGCGACGGACGGACCCTCCGAGACGTTCACGTTCAACGGGGAGTACAGCTTCAGCAGGCCCCACACCTTCGACGGCCTCAACTGCAACCGAATGTGGGGTGTGCGGATCTCGACGAAGCCTGCCGCCGCTGAACAGAGCACCGCCTACCGGTCCATCCCGCGGGGTGCCTGCACTCCCCCACCCGTGGGCTGACCGCCCAGCGCGAGCGTTACGGCACTGGGTTGCGCGAGTCGTAGCGCGCAAATCTCGGCTGCAGGGCCGCCAGCGTGATGACGACCGCGATGCACGCCAGCCCCCCGCCCACGATGGCGGTGCCCGGGGAGAAGAGTTCGGCGGCCGATCCGGCGAGGAAGTCGCCCAGGCGGGGGCCGCCCGCGACGACGACGATGAAGACGCCCTGGAGGCGGCCGCGCATGTCGTCGGGGGCTGCGGCCTGGAGCATGGTGTTGCGGAAGACCATGGAGATGGTGTCGGCGCATCCGGCCAGTGCGAGGAAGACGAGTCCGAGCCACAGGTTGCGGGTGAGGCCGAAGACGGCGACGGCCGCGCCCCAGCAGGCGACCGAGACCAGGACGGCGAGGCCCTGGCGGTGGATGCGGCCGAGCCAGCCGGAGAAGAGGCCGCCGAGCAGCGCGCCGACGGCCGGGGCGGCGATGAGCAGGCCTACGGTCTTGGCGTCGCCCGCGAACCAGATGACGGCGATGGCCGGGAAGAGCACGCGCGGCTGAGCGAGCACCATCGCGGCCATGTCGGTGAAGAACGTCATCCGCAGATTGGGCCGGCCGGCCAGGAAGCGCAGTCCGTCCAGCACCGAGACCCATCCGCGACGGGTGCCTGCGGCCGTCGACGCGTCGCGTTCCGGGGTCATCGAGGGCAGGCGCCACATGGCGTAGAGGGAGGCGGAGAAGGTGACCACGTCGATCAGGTAAGCGGCCTGGTAGCCCCACAGGCCGACGAAGACGCCGCCGAGCATGGGCCCCGCCATCGTGCCCAGGCCACCGGCGAGCGAGGCCAGGGCGTTGGCGGCGGGTAGCTGCTCCGGCGGGAGCAGGCGCGGGATCATCGAGGAGCGGGCCGGGGAGTTCAGGGCGAAGCAGACGGACTGCAGGGCGACGATCGCGTACAGCAGCCCGACCTGTCGCAGGTCGAGCAGGGCGGCGCCCGCCAGGACACCGGACAGGACGGTCGCGCCGAGGGCGCTGGCCAGCCCGAGCTTGCGGCGGTCCACGGCGTCGGCGATGGCGCCGCCGTAGAGCCCGAATATGACGAGCGGGACCAGGGAGCAGAGGCCCACCAGCCCTACCGAGAAGCTGGACCCGGTGATCGCGTAGACCTGCAGGGAGACCGCCATCGCGGTCATCTGCTGGCCGATCCAGGAGACCATGTTGCCGAACCACAGCCGGCGGAAGTGCGGGGACTCGCGCAGCGGCGTCAGATCCGCGAACACACGACCGGCGGTACGGCGGGATATCCCGGCGGGTGGCGGGGTGGCGGCCGTGCCTGATGCGGTCTCCCGGGGTTCCCGGGGTTCCGCCGAATCGTCGGATCGCTTGCTTCGGAGCACCCGGCACGGTAACAACCGCTCTCCCGGCCCCTGAGCGGCGGGGTCGGACACCTCACGGGTGCCCAGGGCCCGCAACCCTTGAGGAGCCCTTGAGTGGCGCGCATGTGGACTGGGGTTCTCTTAGGGGTGACCCAGAGAGGAAATCGGCTGGTCGGAACCGTTCGGCGGGCTTACTCTGAGCGGAACGAACAAGCTCATAGGGCAGCAACCAGCGCCCAGAGCCTGTCCCGGGAAGCGTCCAGTCACCATGGCCGCCCTTCCGGCTCCGCACCAGGCGCCACCGCGTCCGCACCCGCTCGATACATATGCCCCACCGGGTGTCCGATGCCCGGTCGTAGGCCGCGTCGGCGCATCCGGTTCACTCGAAATGAATGGAGTGCGCGGTGACACCCGAGAAGACCAAGCAGCGCAACCAGGCCACGCCGGGACTAGGTGAATGGCCTCCGCCGCTGAAGGAAGTGCGAAACCTCGACGTCTGGGCCCGGTCCGCGCCGATCAAGCTGGCGGGCTACGAGGACGACGTGGCCGAGTCGCACATCCTGCGGAGCATCGACTAGATCTACTGGATCGACCGGATCGACGAGTTCGACCTGGCGGACGGACAGCCGCGGTCGCAGGTGGCGTGGGAGCGGATCCCACGCCACCGCCGCATGTGTGGGGCCAGGAGCGGGCACGGAGCGCGACGCGGGCCCGGGACGCAAGCAGGCCCGGGACGGCAGCGGATCCCGGACGGAATCAGGTCCGGGACGGCAGCGGATCCGGGACGGCAGCAGGTCCGGAACAAAAAGGAGCCCCGGCCAGGACGGGGGGACCGGGCCGGGGCAACACGGGGGAAAGGGGCGGTTTCGCGCCACCCTTCGGACTTAGTTTAACACTCAATGAGTGATGTTCGACTCCACTGTTTCCTGCAATTCCGCCGCCTGCGGTTCCCCCGCTTCCCGCTCCGGGGGGATCTACGCTCCGACGCCGGGCTGGAACACCCGGGCGGCCGGGGCGTAGTCGAACGGCGGCTCGGGAGCCGGCACCGCCGGCTCGGCCGTGCGCACCGCCTCCAGCGCGCGCGGCGCGGCGTGCAGACCGCCGAGGGCCTCGCAGAGCTTCCGGGCGTCGACCGGCAGGTCCCGCCGCCAGGCCATCGCCACGACCGGCGAGAACAGCGCCATCCCGGCCCCCAGCGAGCTGTGCACCGAGAGCCGCACCAGCGTGCCGGCGCCGTACGGCAGCAGGTCGAAGCCGTACTCGGGGACCTGCGTGCCCAGCGGGCTCCACATGCGCTGGCCCCGGAACACGATGTGCCGGCAGGGCTCGTAGCCCGCGCACACCAGCCGGTGCTCCCGGTGCCGTCCGGGATAGCGGTAGCGGTACTCGGCGTTCGCGCCCGGCGGCACGGCATCCCCATCGACCCCGGCCACACCCGAGCTCCACAGCGAAAGATTCCGGGCGTCGGCAAGGAAGTCGAAGACCTCTGCGGCCGGCCTCGACACGATCACGCTTGTGGTCACCCTCGGCATCGCAAACCTCCCCGTTGCCGGCCGTGCCGGCTTTGGCTGTTGGCTCAGAGATGCGGGCGGCACGTCGGCGGCCCGGGAGCCACAGGACTGCAGGTTCTCTCTGGGACTCCTCACCGAAATCCTGCATCCCAAAAGCCCGCGTGTCGTGGCAATGCGGCCATTCGGGTGATCAAGGAAGCGGGGGCGCCGAACGGGGCCGTAAGGCGAGGGCTAGCCTTCGAGACGTGGTGGACAAGGAACCCGCGCCGTTCGAGCGCGGAACGGACGGACCCAAGGTCATCGTCGTCGGAGCGGACGGCTCCGATTCCTCGTGGCGGGCGGTGTCCTACGCCGCCGGCCTGGCGCGGCGGCAGAACGCGCTGCTCGCCGTCGTCTATGTACAGCCGGTCATCGTCACCGGCACACTCCTCGGCGCCCCGGTGGCCGAGGTCACCACCGAGGTCGCCGACGAGCTGATGGCCGAGATCCGCCGGTCGGCGGAGCGGCTCCAGGGGATATTCGCCGTGCGCTGGGAATTCCACACCTTCCGCGGCGACCCCTACAACGGGCTGGTCACCGCGGCGGACTCACTCAAGGCCGACGCGGTGGTGGTCGGCGCCTCCGAGCACGCCGGACACCGCATCGTCGGTTCGGTCGCCATCCGGCTGGTCAAGGCCGGACGCTGGCCGGTCACCGTAGTGCCGTAGCCGCCACCGGTGCGTACTTGTAGCCCACCCGGCGGACGGTCACGATGCTGCCGCGGTGCTCGGCACCGAGCTTGCGGCGCAGCCGCGCCACATGCACGTCGACGGTACGGCCGTCGCCCACGTGACCGTAGCCCCAGACCGTGGTGACGAGCTGGTCGCGGGAGTGCACGCGGTGCGGGTTGGCGACGAGATGGGCGAGGAGTTCGAACTCCAGGTAGGTCAGGTCGAGCGGACGGCCGTCCACCGCCGCCGTACGGCGCTCGGCGTCGATCCGTACCCGGGCGCCGGGTTCGTGCGCCGGTTCGGGGACCGCCTCCACCGCGACCGGTCCCACTTCCGCGGGAACCAGGACCAGGTAGCCGACCATCCGCTGCTGGCCGGGAGCGGTCGGCAGTACGTGGCCGGGCGCCGGCATCCAGGTGGCACCGGGCGGCAGGAAGTCGGGGGCGGGCGGGACCTCGTCGGGCCGTACGGCACGCAGCCGCGAGCGCAGCGGGGTGGTGGTCCCGCCGGACCGCTGCTGGGAGAGGCTGACGGCAGGGAGGTTCAGGGACTGGGTGTTCGACATGGGTTCGGCTCTTTCGCGCGAGGGGTCGTTGGCTGGACGACGTATTGCGCGGTACCGGAATCCGTACTGCTGACGGCGACGGCCGGAGGCCGTGGTCCGCAGGTCAGCGGGGAGTGCGGGTCCGCGCGGTGATCGCGCGGCAACACTCTCGGTCGAAGTGGTGTCCCTGCCGGGACGGCCAGAAGGGCTCGAGGTCGGTGCGACCTGTCGCGATGTCAGTGTGGCTGGCCATGGGCCCTATTGAACCAGAAGCCACGCCCCGCGCGGCAGGGGGATGCCGGCGGAACGTGGATTCCGGTCATTTCGGGGCCACTACGGGGTCGCTACGGGTGTGTCACACGGCCTCGCGCGGCTCCACGCGCCTCGCAGGACCTCACATGGGCAGCGGAGCCGGGTCGGGCACCGGCTCCGGATGCGGTGTCGGCTCGGGCTGCGGCAGGGGTTCGGGCGACGGCAGCGGCGGGCCGGGCGGCATGGGACCCGGGCCGGGCTGCGGCACCGGGCGCGGCACCGGGTCCGGCTGAACGGGGTCCGGGGGCTGCGGCGTCGGTTGCGGATCGGGCACCGGGGGAACGCTCGCCCGGATGACGGTCCGGTCGGGACAGTCCATGGACTTCTCCTTCGCGTCGTGTCGTTGTATCGCTCTGTCGGTTTGTCGTCGTTACCGACGCAGCCGCTGCCCGCGCCTACCCAACGGCCGGGACGCTACGCACACGTACGCCCGCCCCGTCGACAGGGAAAGCCGGTTCTCCGGCGTTTCCACCTATCCTCTGGATCATGACCTGGTTGCGCGCGCTGAAGGAGACCGGGCGCTCCGGGTTGAGCGTCGAGCGGACCAGGCTCGAACCCCTGGTGGCCGTCCGTGGTGCGGCCGGGGTCGCGATCGTGATCGCGCTGTCCCTCTGGCTGTCCTCCCCCGCCGTGGCCGCGTCGTCGGCGTTCGGCGCCTTCGCCGCGGGCACCGCCACCTTCCAGCGCAGCTGGCGGTCCCGCCCGGTGCTCTCCCTCGCCGCGGGCACCGGCCTCGCCGTCAGCACCTTCGTGGGCTACCTGGCCGCTTCCCATCTCGTTGTCTTCGTCCTGCTGCTGGCCGTGTGGGCCTTCCTGGCCGGGATGGCGTGGTCGCTCGGCCCGACATCCGGCATCGTCGCGGCGCTGACCGTCGCCGTCATGATGGTCGTCGTCACGCTGCCCACGTCCGTCAAGGACGCCCTGGGACATGCCCTGGTGATCGCCTTGGGCGGGCTGGTGCAGGCGGCGCTCATCCTGCTCTTCCCCATCCGCCGCTGGGGGAGGCAACGGGACGCTCTCGCGGACGCGTTCGCCGCCGAGGCGGCCTACGCCCGGCGGCTGCGCCAGGATCCGCACGCCCCGTTCGATCCCGAACCGCTGATGACGGCCCGCAGCGCGGCCGCGGTGACACCGTGGCAGGCCCGGCGCCGTCCGGAGGAGCTGCACGGCAAGCGGGCGCTGGCGGAGCGGATCCGGCCGGTGCTGGCATCGCTCGCCGACCCCGCGGTCGGCGCCGCGGAGGAGGGCCCGGAACGGGATCGGGCGCGTGAGCTGCTGGCGGCGGCCGCCACCGTGCTGGACGCGGTGGCCCGCGCGATCCGGCACGCGAAACCGGTGAAGCTGCCGAAGGAGGTCGACGCCTTCCTCGAAATCCCCGAGCCGGAGGCAGAACTGACCGGCTCGGCCCGCCGGGCCGCCGCCCGGCTGATCAGCCTGCTCGCCGCCGCTGTGGAGAGCGCCAACGGCTCGGGCCCCTCCGACACCACCGAGTCCGCACACCTGCTGCGCCCCACACTGCCGCGGCTCGTACCGCTGGCCGCGCGGGCCATGCGCCATGAGATGCGCTGGAAGTCGGCGGTGTTCCGGCACGCGGTGCGGCTGTCCGCGGTCGCCGCGACGGGTTACCTGATCGGCGCGGCGCTGCCGCTGGGCCATGGCTACTGGGCGCCGATGGCCTCGGTCATGATCATGCGTCCGGACTTCTCCCAGACCTACGCGCGCGGCGTGGCCCGCTTCGTCGGGACGCTGGTGGGAGTGACCGTCGCCACCGGAGTGATGCAGGCGGCGTCTCCGGGCGTCTATCTCTGCGCGGCCCTCGCCGTGGTGTGCATCGCCCTGATGTACCTGCTGATGCGCACCGGCTACATCGTTGCGCAGGCCTGTGTCTCGGCCTACGCGGTCCTGCTGCTGGGCATGGGCGGCAGCCTGTGGACCCAGACGGTTCCCGAACGTGTCCTGCTGACGCTGCTCGGCGGGGTGCTGGCGATGGCCGCCTATGCCGTGTTCCCCGCCTGGGAGACCCCGCGGCTGCGCGACCGGCTCGCGGAGCGGCTGGAGGCCACGGCCGGCTACACGGCCGCGGTCCTGGAGGGTTTCGCGGATCCGGCGAAACGGCGCTCCTCGACGGTCCGGGAGGCGCTGCTCGACGCCCGCGCGGCCAGCGCCACCTGGGACCAGGCCGTCGCACGCGCCGACGCCGAACCCGTCCGGCACCGCGGGCTGTCCCGGCGGGCCGCGCAGGACGCCGACACGGTCCTCTCCGCGATGGGCCGGGTGGGCATGCTGATGGAGGCCCATCTGCCCGGCCGGGACGCCGACCCCGTACCGTCCGCAGCGGAGTTCGCCCGCGTACTCCGCGAGGCCGTCGCCGAATCCGCGCAGGCGGTCCGCGACGGTGCGCCGCCGCGCTGGGACGCGGTCCGGGCCGTCCTCGACGGCTGGCAGGGCGACACCACCCGGGAACGCATGGTCCGCCGCGGCGCGGAACTGCAGATGGAGACACTCGACGAGTTCGAGGAGGCGTTGCGCTCCCGCTCCGGCACCCGGCCCCCGCCCCTGTGACGCGGATCCGGCTCCCCCGCGGCGGGTTGGTCCGTAAGGTGAGCGGATGGCCGTCCAGAACTGGAAGTTCGTCCTCGCGGCGGTGTCCGCGCTGCTCTCGCTCAGCGCCGTCGTGCTGGTCCTCCCGGCGCTGACAGGCGCCGTCGGCTGGACCTCCGTCATCGTCGCGGGCGCCCTTGCCGCGGTGACGGGAACGGTGGCCCTGCTGTCCGACGGCGGCGAACGCCACAGCTGAGGCCGGTCCAGGGCTGGTTGCGCAAGATCGTCCGGCCAGGGTGTGATGGGACCATGGACTCTCGCACCCTGTACCTGTTCGGCTCGGCCGCCCCGCCCGTTTTCGACATAGCCCGGGTGATCGACGACGCGCAGGCCGACGGCTGGGACGTGTGTCTGGGCCTCACCCCCACCGCGGCCCACTGGCTCGGCGACCACCTCGACGGCCTCGCCGCACTGACCGGTCACCCGGTGCGGTCGCAGTACAAACTCCCGGGCGAACCGGACGTCTGGCCGCCCGCCGACGTGATCCTCTTCGCACCGGCCACGTTCAACACCATCAACCAGTGGGCTCTCGGGATCACCAACCACTTCGTGGTGGGCGTCGCCGCCGAGGCCCTGGGCAAGGGCATCCCCACGGTGGCCATGCCCTGCCTGAACTCCGCCATCGTCCAGCACCCGCAATTCGAGCGGTCCCTGGGCGAGTTGCGACTGGCCGGCGTGACGGTCCTGCATGGCGAAGGCGGCTTCGTCCCGAACCGCCCGGACGAGGACCAGCCGTCCGCGTACCCCTGGCACCTGGCCCTGGCAGCCGCAAGGAACGTCGCCCCCGCCATCCGCTGACCCATCGGCCGGGCCGGGGGCAGCGCTCGTGGGTCCCGCACACCAGGCACTCATCGACGCCGAAGCCGGCTGCGTGAAGGGCGCCCGGCATCGTAAGGGACACGAATTGCCGCTCCATCCCATGGCGACGCACCGTAGCGCTACGGTCACGCGACCACCGTGCAGCACCAGGGGGACCCATGCGCATCCGCACCATCGCCGTTACCGCCGCCGTCATCATCAGCACCGCGGCGCTCAGCGCCTGCGACCCCAAGGCCACCGCGCCGGCCGGTGCCCCGGCCCCGTCCGGCGCGGCATCCGTCCCGTCCGCCTCAGCGGCATCGTCCGCCGCGGCTCCCGCGAAGACGGCGACCGTCCCCGTCTTCATCGGCATGGGGCTCCAGTCGGCGCAGGACGCCGCCCAGGCCGCCGGATTCGCCGGCCTCACCTCGCATGACGCCCTCGGCCGCGCGCGCCACCAGATCCTTGACCGGGATTGGCGGGTCTGCTCGCAGAACCACGCGGCGGGGAAGAGCATCCCCGTCGACACCACCCTCGACTTCGGGGCGGTCAAGCTCGAGGAGAAGTGCCCCGGCACCGACCGGACGCCGCCGAAGGAGGCCGGGGCGACCATGCCGGACTTCGTCGGCAAGTCCGTGAAGGCGGCGCACCAGGCTCTTCCTTCCAACGCATCCGTCGACTCCAAGGACGCCACCCAAGGACGCTTGATCATCATCGAGAGCAACTGGCAGGTGTGCACCCAGACGCCGGCGGCCGGCGCCGCGCTCAACGGACAGCCGGTGATGTTCACGGCGGTGAAGTTCGGTGAGTCCTGTCCATAGGAATCCGGCCCATGGACAGGTGGACGAACAGCCGCGTCCCCTTCGCCAGGGTGAAGGGGACGCGGCCATGGGAAGTGGATCGGCGTCAGCGGATCGGCATGCCCGACAGGGTGCGGGCGATGACCAGGCGCTGGATCTCGCTCGTGCCTTCGAAAATGGTGTAGATCGCGGCATCCCGGTGCATGCGCTCGACCGGGTATTCGCGGGTGTAGCCGTTGCCGCCGAGGATCTGCATGGCCTGGGCGGTGACGGTCTTGGCGGTCTCGCCGGCGTAGAGCTTGGACATGGAGCCCTCGGCCGAGGTGAAGGGCCGGCCGGCCGCGGCCATCCAGGAGGCGCGCCAGACCAGGAGGCGGGCGGCGTCGATCTGGGTGCGCATGTCGGCGAGTTGGAAGGCGATGCCCTGGTTGTCGATGATCGGGCGGCCGAACTGCACGCGGGTCTTCGCGTAGTCGAGGGCGACCTCGTAGGCGGCGCGGGCGATGCCGACCGCCTGGGCGCCGACGGCCGGGCGGGAGGCCTCGAAGGTGGCCATCGCGGCGTTCTTGACCCGCTCGCCGCCGGTCTTGGCGCGCTCGTGGGCGCGGGCGAGGCGCTCGTCGAGCTTCGCCTTGCCGCCCAGGAGGCATTCGCCGGGGATGCGGCAGTCCTCGAGGACGACCTCGGCGGTGTGCGACGCGCGGATGCCGTGCTTCTTGAACTTCTGGCCCTGGGACAGGCCGGGGGTGTTCGGCGGGACGATGAACGAGGCGTGGCCCTTGGAGCCGAGCTCGGGGTCGACGACCGCGACGACGACGTGGACGGCCGCGATGCCGCCGTTGGTCGCCCAGGTCTTGGTGCCGTTGAGCACCCATTCGTCCTTGGCCTCGTCGTAGACCGCGCGGGTGCGCATCGCGGAGACGTCGGATCCCGCGTCGGGCTCCGAGGAGCAGAAGGCGGCCACCTTGACGTCGTTGACGTCGCCGTACATCTGCGGGACCCAGGTGCCGATCTGCTCCTCGGTACCGTTGGCCAGGACGCCGACGGCGGCCAGTCCGGTGCCGACGATGGACAGGCCGATGCCCGCGTCGCCCCAGAACAGCTCCTCCATGGCCATGGGGATGCCGAGGCCGGTGGGGTCGAAGAACTGCTGGGCGTAGAAGTCGAGGGAGTAGAGACCGATCTTGGCGGCCTCCTGGATGACCGGCCAGGGCGTCTCTTCGCGCTCGTCCCACTCCGCGGCCGCCGGGCGCATCACGTCGGCCGCGAAGCCGTGGATCCAGTCGCGCACGGACTTCTGGTCGTCGTTGAGCTCGAGCGTGAAGTCGCCCATGTCCCCTCCACCTGGTTGTTACTTGCGGTAACATCAGTCTGTTACCCGTGAGTAGGGGCTGTCAACTCCCCGCCGTGAACCCGGCTGCCCCGACCGGGGTGTTACGTTGCGCAGAGTGCACGAAATCGAACAGACAGGGAGTACCGGGTGGACACCGGCCAGCGGCAGGGCCAGCGGACGGCGACGGAGCGACGGCGTAAAGAGCTGCTCGAGGCCGCCGACCGCGTCGTACTGCGGGACGGACCCGAAGCCTCCATGAACGCCATCGCCGCCGAGGCCGGAATCACCAAGCCGATTCTCTATCGTCACTTCGGCGACAAGAGCGGCCTGTACCGGGCGCTCGCCCAGCGGCACACCGACGCGCTGCTCGCCTCGCTGCGCGCCGCCCTCGACTCCGGCAACGACCGCCGCGACCGGGTCGAGGCCACGCTGCACGCCTATCTCGCCGCTATCGAGACCCGCCCCCAGGTGTACCGCTTCCTGATGCACCCGGCCGAGGCACCGGGCGACGGGGAGAAGGGCTTCGACGGCGGCCGGCACTCCTCCTCGCTGCTGCGGCGGATGGGCGAGGACCTGGCCGAGGTGATCGCCGAGCGGCTCGACCTGGGCCCGCAGAGCCAGGAGTTGGCACGGGTCTGGGGTCACGGCATCGTCGGCATGATGCACGCGGCGGGCGACTGGTGGCTCAGCGAACGCCCGGTCTCACGCGACCAGTTGGTCAGCCACCTCGCCGACCTGCTCTGGGGACGGCTGGCCGCGGCCGGCGACCGGGCGGGCAGCCCGGGGCTGTAGAACCCGGAATCCCGCCGGGCAGGCCCTACCTAGTTCTGCCGCGCCCAGGGCGCCCGGCGCGCGGCCCGCAGGGCGCGGCGGCGGCGCAGCCCGCCGAGGCGGTCGGTGAACAGGCCGCCGTCGAGGTGGTCGCACTCGTGCTGCAGACAGCGGGCGAAGAAGCCGGTGCCGGCGATCCGCACCGGCTCACCGCGGACGTCGAAGCCCTCCACGACCGCGTGGTCGTGGCGGGTGGTGCCCGCGTTGATGCCCGGCAGCGACAGACATCCCTCGGAACCCGTGACGGTGACGCCGTCCACCTCCGCCAACCGCGGGTTGACGACATGTCCCAGGTGCCGCACGTCCTCGTCGTCGGGGCAGTCGTAGACGAACACCCGCAGGGCCGTACCGATCTGGTTGGCGGCCAGCCCGACGCCGTCGGCGGAGTACATGGTGGCGAACATGTCCTCGACGAGACGGGCCAGTTCGGCGTCGAACGCGGTGACCTCGGCGCACGGCGCATGGAGCACCGGGTCGCCGATCAGACGCATCGGACGGATGGTGCCGGTACTGCCGGGGATGGTGCCGCGTCGCATGCCGGCAAGCGTAGAGCCTGTACGTGGCGGGGCGGACAGTGCGGGGGCCGCGCGGGAATGTAGATAGGCTGCTCCGAGACCGAGGCCTCCCGGGTGTTGGATCGGCGTGGAGGGGCGGACACTCGGCCACCGCGAGGCTTGTGCAGGTGTGGGGGCCGGACGCGAGGAGGATGTTAGACGATGGCAGGCAACTCGGAGCCACTGACTCCGCGGGCCAAGCTGGCCGTGACGGCGGGCAAGGCGGCTGCGGCGGTGTCCCGTGCGGCGGGTCGCGGCAGCGGATCGGTGATCGGCGGACGGGTGGCCCTGAGGGTCGACCCCGATCTGCTGGCCCGGCTGGCAGGGCACCTCGATGTCGTGCTGGTGTCCGCCACCAACGGCAAGACGACGACGACCCGGCTGCTCGCGGAGGCGCTGCGGGCCAACGGCCCGGTGGTCTCCAACGCTCTGGGCGCGAACATGCCGGCCGGTATCACCTCGGCGCTCGCCGGCGGCGCGGACGCCCGCTACGGCGTGATCGAGGTCGACGAGAAGTACCTGGCCGGCGTCGCCCGTGATGTCGCCCCCAAGGCCATCGCCCTGCTGAACCTCTCCCGCGACCAGCTCGACCGCGCGGCCGAGACCCGCATGCTCGCCGAGCACTGGCGCGAGGGCCTGTCCGGTACGGACGCCATCGTCATCGCCAACGCCGACGACCCGCTGATCACCTGGGCCGCCTCCTCCTGCCCCACCGTGGTGTGGGTCGCAGCCGGCCAGGAGTGGAAGGACGACGCCTGGTCGTGCCCGTCGTGCGGCGGCGTGCTCCAGCGCCCCTCCGACGACTGGTTCTGCGGTGACTGCGGCTTCCGCCGTCCCACGCCGACCTGGGCGCTCTCCGGCGACCACGTCATCGACCCGTACGGCGCGGCCTGGCCGATCCGCCTGCAACTGCCGGGACGGGCCAACAAGTCCAACGCGGCCGTGTCCGCCGCGGCCGCGGCCGCCTTCGGGGTGGAGCCGAAGGTCGCGCTGGAGCGGATGTACGCGGTGCAGGCGGTGGCCGGACGTTACGACGTCGTCACCTACCTGGAGCGCGAGCTGCGGCTGCTGCTGGCGAAGAACCCGGCCGGCTGGCTGGAGACGTTCTCCCTCATCGACGGCCCGCCCACCCCGGTGATCCTGTCCGTCAACGCCCGCGGCGCGGACGGCACCGACACCTCCTGGCTGTGGGACGTGGACTACACCCGGCTCGCCGGGCACCCGATCTACGTCATCGGCGACCGCAAGCTGGACCTCGCGGTCCGCCTGGAGGTCGCGGGACTGGACTTCCGCGTCTGCGCGGACGTCGACGAGGCGGTGCGCTCCGCGCCCCCCGGCCGGATCGAGACCATCGCCAACTACACGGCCTTCCAGGACCTGCGCCGCCGCGTCGGCAACTGACCCGGACAAGGAGAAGCAAGCATGAGCGATTCCAGCCTTCGCCTGGTGTGGGTCTACCCGGACCTGCTGAGCACCTACGGCGACCAGGGCAACGCCCTGGTCGTGGAGCGGCGTGCCCGCCAGCGCCGCCTCAACGTCAGCCGGATCGACGTCCGGTCCGACCAGCCCATCCCCACCTCCGGGGACATCTATCTGATCGGCGGCGGTGAGGACCGCCCGCAGCGCCTCGCCGCGGAGCGGCTGCGCCGCGACGGCGGACTGAACCGCGCGGTCGCCAACGGCGCGATCGTCTTCTCCGTGTGCGCCGGCTACCAGATCCTCGGCCATGAGTTCGTGAACGACCTGGGCCGCCCCGAGGCCGGCCTGGGGCTGCTCGACGTCGTCAGCGTGCGCGGTGACGGCGAGCGCTGCGTCGGCGACGTCCTGGCCGACATCGACCCGCGGCTCGGCCTGCCGCCGCTGACGGGTTTCGAGAACCACCAGGGCATCACCCACGTCGGCCCGAGCGCGCGCCCGCTGGCGACCGTCCGGTACGGCAAGGGCAACGGGACCGGCGACGGGACCGAGGGCGCGTACAACGACACCGTCTTCGGCACGTACATGCACGGCCCGGTCATGGCCCGCAATCCGCAGATCGCCGACCTGCTGCTGAAGCTGGCGCTGGACGTGAACGCCCTGCCGCCGGTCGACGACCAGTGGTACGAGGCGCTGCGCACGGAGCGGATCGCGGCGGCGGGCCAGCCCGCCTGAGGCGGTGAGCGGTGTCCGCAGTGCGGGCGGCTGTGCGCCGTCCGCCTGCGGCTGGCTAAGGTAACGGGGGTTCCATCCGGACGACGGGGTCCGGCCGTCCGTTTGGAAATCGCGGGAGTGCGAGAGCAATGCGTATTGGTGTGCTGACGAGCGGCGGAGACTGCCCCGGACTCAATGCCGTCATCCGGTCGGTGGTGCACCGCGCCGTGGTCGACCACGGCGATGAGGTCATCGGGTTCCACGACGGCTGGAAGGGCCTGCTGGAGTGCGACTACCGCAAGCTGGACCTGGACGCCGTCAGCGGCATCCTGGCCCGCGGTGGAACGATCCTGGGCTCGTCCCGGGTGCAGCCCGCGCATCTGCGCGGTGGCGTGGAGCAGGCCAGGGGCCACGTACGGGACCTGGGCCTGGACGCGATCATCCCGATCGGCGGTGAGGGCACCCTCAAGGCGGCCAAGCTGCTGTCGGACGCCGGCCTGCCGATCGTGGGCGTGCCCAAGACGATCGACAACGACATCGCGTCGACGGACGTCACCTTCGGGTTCGACACGGCCGTCATGGTCGCCACCGAGGCCCTCGACCGCCTCAAGACCACCGCCGAATCGCACCAGCGGGTGCTGATCGTCGAGGTCATGGGCCGGCACACCGGCTGGATCGCCCTGCACTCGGGCATGGCGGCCGGCGCGCACGCCATCGTGGTGCCGGAGCGGCCCTTCGACATCGGCGAGCTGGCCGATCTGGTCGGCAAGCGGTTCGCGGCGGGCAAGAAGTTCGCGATCGTCGTGGTCTCCGAGGGTGCCAAGCCGCGTGAGGGCTCGATGGAGTTCTCGTCCGGTGCCAAGGACATCTACGGCCACGAGCGGTTCACCGGAGTCGCCACCCAGCTGTCGGTGGAGCTGGAGCAGCGCCTCGGCAAGGAGGCGCGGCCGGTGATCCTGGGCCATGTGCAGCGCGGTGGCACGCCCACCGCCTACGACCGGGTGCTCGCCACCCGGTTCGGCTGGCACGCGGTGGAGGCCGTCCACAACGGTGACTTCGGGATGATGACGGCGCTGCGCGGCACCGACATCAAGCTGGTGCCGCTGGCCGAGGCCGTCGAGCACCTCAAGACCGTGCCGGCCGAGCGCTACATCGAGGCCGAGTGCGTCCTGTAGCCGGGCCCGTCCGCCTTCCGGTGGACGCTGTGCCGGGCTGCCGCCCGCTTCCGACGTAACGGGGCCGCCCCCGGCCGCATCACCGGCCGGGGGCGGCTCTAGTCTGGTGCGGGCGCACGGGTCGAATCGGCACAATGCCGGACGGCGCGGGCGGGGCAGTCGGCACGAACAGGAGAGAGTGACCCATGGACCACGGCGGACACGGCATGCCGATGGACTTGCCGCCGTTCACCCTCGGTCGGGGGCTGGAGTTCAGCGGCGACCCGGTGTTCCTGGCAGGCTGCCTGCTGGCGCTCGGGCTGTACGGGTGGGGCGTGGTGCGGCTGTGGCGGCGCGGCGACCGCTGGCCGGCCGGCCGGATCGTGGCCTTCGTGCTGGGCGTACTGACCGTGGCCTCGGTGATGTGCACCGCGATGAACGACTACGGCATGGTCATGTTCAGCGTGCACATGGTGCAGCACATGGTCATCAGCATGCTCTCCCCCATCCTGCTGCTGCTGGGCGCTCCGGTGACGCTGGCCCTGCGGGCGCTGCCGGCAACCGCGCACGGACGCGGCCGCAAGGGGCCGCGTGAGCTGCTGGTGGTCTTCCTGCACAGCCGGTACATGCGGCTCGTCACCCATCCCGCGTTCACGATCCCGCTGTTCATCGCGAGCCTGTACGCGGTGTACTTCTCGCCGCTCTTCGACTTCCTGATGGGCAGCAGGCTGGGACACATCGCGATGATGACCCACTTCCTCGCCGTCGGCCTGGTCTTTTTCTGGCCGATCATGGGCGTGGACCCGGGGCCGCACCGCCCCAGCCACATCATGCGGATGCTGGAGCTGTTCGCGGGAATGCCGTTCCACGCGTTCTTCGGCATCGCCCTGATGATGGGCACCGAACCGATGGTGACCACGTTCCTGCATCCCCCGGCGTCCCTCGGGGTAGATCCATTGCAGGACCAGAGCGCGGCGGGCGGCATCGCCTGGGCGTTCAGCGAGATCCCGTCGGTCCTCGTGCTGGTGGCGCTGCTGTTCCAGTGGTACACCTCCGATCAACGGCAGGCGCGGCGGTCGGATCGCGCGGCCGACCGGGACGGGGACGCGGAGCTGGTGGCGTACAACGCCTATTTGGCATCCTTGGATGCTCGCGGTCGCGGCTGAAACAGCTGACCAAAGGGAGGCGCGAGATGGGGGACCAGGTGCGGATATCGGGCGGAGCGCTGGAGCTGCCGGGCGGAGTGACGGTGCGGTTCATGCGCACGTTGCGGCTGCCCGAGACCGGGACGCATCCGCTGCCGCCGGGGATCGGCACGTTTCCGCTGCGCCGGGTGGCGGACTATCCGGACCGGGCGCCCGCCGAGTGGCTGACCCGCGGCGGTGTGGTGCTGCCGGTCTACCAGCGCGAGGCGATGTGGCTGAGTTTCTCCTCGCCGGTGCCGGCCGCGCTCCAGGTGGGCGTGGGCAAGGTGTGTGCGGTCTCGGGGCAGCCGTGGAGCGATCGGCTGTCACAGGATCCGCAGAACTACGTGGTGCTGCCCCGGCAGCCCTGGCTGGACGGCATCAACTCCGGATCCGGCACGATCCGGCAGTTCGTGGCGGTTCCGCTGGGCCTGGGGGCGACGGTGGAGGGCCAGGTCTCCGGCGAGGAGGTCTGGGGCGGGGTGCAGCTGCAGGTCTTCGAGCTGCGGGACGAGCCGCTCGCGGTCTGGCGCGCCGAGCAGGAGCGGCGCGCGGTCGCCACCCGCGGGCCCTGGGGCGTCGCCGCCGAGGAGGACGAGGGAATGCCGCCCATGGCGGGCTACGGCGCGGCGATGCCGATGGAGGCCATGGCCGCCCCTGCCGCACCATCGATGGGCCTGGGCGCGGGCGGCCGGATGCGCCAGGAGGTGTACCGCGACGAGCGGCTGCCGGGCGACTGGCGGCCGACCCCGTCGGGCCGGGTCTTCGTCCATCTGGCGACCGCCCCGCAGTGGCGGCAGATCACCGGCGAGGCGCCGCCGCCGTCCCCGGTGGACCGGGCGGCCTACAACGCGGCGGGCCTGCCCTGGTTCGACTACTACGACGCGGACGCCGCCGATCTGGCGGCCGCGGCACCACTGGCGGACGTGAAGCCGGTGGGCGACTGGCTGGGCGACGACCAGCAGCCGTGGGCGCCGGTCCAGCCCGGCCAGGTGAAGAAACTCAAGGACGACGGCCAGGTGACCGACGGCGACTGGTAGCGCCGGAGGCGGCGGCCGGTCACCATGGAGACCGGGCCGCCACCGGGCGGGTCGTCCTGGGATTCTCGGGGAGGAGGGCCTCATGCCGACACCCGCGAAGGCGATGGCGGTGTGCACCGCGGCATCTCTGGTGGCCGTGTCCGCCTATACGGTGGCGCTGGGCGCGAACGGCTGGCTGTGGTTCGCCTGGGTGCTGCTCGGGCTGTGCACCGCCGCGGTGTTCGCCATCCGGCTCCCCCGCTGACCTCTGGGCGCACTCCGCGGCCACCCGGTTCACCCGAAGGGCCCCGCGCCCCGGCACCGCCGATACCGGTACTCTCGCGCCCCGCCCGTATCAGCACTACTGTGCCTGGTCACCGGGGTGCGGGCGCTCCCCGGCGTGGAGGGGGGAAACGGGCCGCGTGTTCTACCACGTGCTCAAATACGTGATCCTTGGGCCGTTGCTGCGGCTGCTGTTCCGGCCGCGGATCGAGGGGCTGGAGCACATTCCGGACGACGGTGCCGCGATCGTCGCGGGCAACCATCTGTCGTTCTCCGACCACTTCCTGATGCCGGCGATCCTGCCGCGCCGGATCACCTTCCTGGCCAAGGCCGAGTACTTCACCGGCGCCGGGCTGAAGGGCCGGCTGACCGCCGCGTTCTTCCGCGGGGTGGGCCAGATCCCGGTGGACCGGGCGGGCGGCAAGGCCTCGCAGGCGGCGCTGAAGTCCGGGCTCGCGGTGCTGCGGCGGGGCCAGCTGCTGGGCATCTATCCGGAGGGCACCCGGTCGCACGACGGCCGGCTGTACAAGGGGCGTACCGGGGTCGCGGCGATGGCGATCACGGCTCAGGTACCGGTGATCCCGTGCGCGATGGTGGGCACCTTCGAACTGCAGCCGCCCGGCCGCAAGCTCCCCCGGCTGGGCCGGGTCACGATCCGCTTCGGCACGCCTCTGGAGTTCAGCCGGTTCGAGGGCATGGAGGGCGAGCGGTACGTGGTGCGGTCGGCGACCGACGAGATCATGTACGCGATCCTGGCGATGTCCGGGCAGGAGTACGTCGACCGCTACGCGAACGAGGTCAAGGCCGAGCAGGCACGCGGCGTCGCGGCGCTGCTGCGCCGGCCGCCGGGAAAGGGCGAACCGCGCGACGAGCCGCCGTCGCCGCGCTAGCGCCCGTCCCGCCAGGGGTACTTGTAAGTGCGCATGACCCGGACATGGCCGAACACGGACCGGCCGGTGATGTGCACCACGGGGCCGTCCTCGTCCCAGTCCTCCTTGGTCCTGTCGTGTCCGCCGAGCTGGGAGCGCTTGCCGAACAGGGCGGTCCCGGTGTCGTAGACCCGCGCGTTGTCGGGGACCAGGATCTCCACCTTGCCGCAGAACGAACCGGCCTCGATGACGACTTCACGGCGGGTGAACACCGCCTGCCGCAGGTCGATCACGACGGCGCCGAACCGGGCGCGCGCGACGGTGTGCGGCGGGACCGGCCACTGGCCGCCGCGCCGGATCTTGCTGAAGAGGGCGTCGACGGGATCCGTGTCGGTGGGGGCGACCAGGTGCGCGCCCGCCGCCGGCTCCGGCAGATCGCCGGTGATCGGGGCGAGTTCACCGCGGGTGCGCGCCGAGTACGTGGCTTCGAGCCGCTCGGCGTGCTCGTCCGTGGTGAGCCGGCCGGTCGCGAGCGCGTCGGCGAGAATCGCGGCGGTCTGGTCGCGCTCCTGGTCCGACGCGCGCACGTCGATGTCGGCGGAGCGGGGCTCCGCTGGGGTGTCGGACACCGGGCAACCTCCTGATCGGACGCGGACCAGACTTACGCTATATCGCGACTGTCGCGTTCGCAAGGTCCGCGTCGGGCGACGGGCCGGAGCCGAACCCGGTCCACGACCGGGCCCGCAGGAGGTAAACCGCTGGCTCCGCCGCAGGTGAGGGCCATAGGGTCGGGAGCCGTGAACACCAACAGAACAAGGCGCGCGGCATGAGCGCCCGGCTGCGCGGCATCGCCCGGCACACCCAGGAGATCGTCGCGGCGGGCCGGTATCCGGCGCCCAGCGGCCGGGACGTTTCGATCGCCGCCGGCGTCGCCCGCGCGGTCTCCGGGACCCGGCTGTTCGGGCCCGAGCCGGTGGACGTGCCTCCGCCGTCCGCTCCGCCGGCGGCCACCGCCTTCGGCGTGACCGGTGAGAGCAGCCTCCAGGCCGCGCGCCGGCTGAGGGCGGCCTCGGACGGGCCCGTCGCCGTCCTCAACTTCTCCTCGGCCCGCAACCCGGGCGGCGGTTACCTCAACGGCGCCCAGGCGCAGGAGGAATCACTGTGCCGCGCGTCGGCCCTCTACACGTGCGTGGTGAGCACACCGGACTTCTACGCCGTCCACCGTGCCGACCGCGACCCCTTCTACACGGACCGGGTCATCCACTCCCCCGCCGTACCGGTCTTCCGCGACGACCGCGGCGCGCTGCTGGAGGAGCCGTACGAGGCGGGCTTCCTGACCTCTCCCGCGCCGAACGCCGGGGTGATCACCCGCAATCTCCCCGACCGGGTGGACCTGATCCCGCGGGCGCTGCTGACGCGCGCGGAGCGCGTCCTGGAGGTCGCCGCCGCCCAGGGCTACCGGCGGCTGGTGCTGGGCGCCTGGGGCTGTGGGGTCTTCCAGTGCGATCCGGCGCAGGTCGCGGACGCCTTCCACCGCCATCTGACCGGCTCCGGGCGCTTCGCCGGCCGGTTCGACGAGGTCGTCTTCCCGGTGCTGGACCGGCGCGAGGACTCCCCCACCCGCGCCGCATTCGCCGCGAGGTTTAATGAGTCATGACCGACACCGAGGACACGGCGGAAACGAACGAGCACGGGACGTACAACGGGCTGATCGCACTGCTCGACGAGCACGGTGCGGTCTACCGGACCATCGACCACGCGCCGCAGGGTGCCACCGAGCTGGTCAGCGAGCTGCGGGGCAACGCGCTGGCGCAGGCGGCGAAATGCATCATCGTCATGGTCAAGCTCGGCAAGAAGACCACCAAGTACGTGCTCGCCGTCGTGCCCGGTGACCGGCGGCTGGACCTCGGCGCGGTGAAGGCGCTGTTCGGCGGGACGTACATCTCGTTCGCGCCGAAGGAGACCGCCGAGCGGCTGGCCGGGAGTGTCAGCGGCACCGTGCTGCCGTTCTCGTTCGACGAGAAGCTGGAGCTCATCGTGGACCCGGCGCTGCTGCACCACGATGAGATCTTCTTCAACGCGGCCCGGCTGGACCGTTCCCTGGCGCTCTCGGCCAAGGACTACGCGGAGATCGCCGCGCCGCGCGTCGAATCCATCACGGAGGCACCGGCCGTCCCGGGCGGGAAGCGCAATATCGACACCGTCATGGACGCCGTCCCCGAGAAGTGGTTGCCGCACGTCCTGGCCCAGGTGAACGACTACGACGTCAAGGTCGCCAACGTCGAGGGCGAGTTCTCCGAGCACCGGCACGCGGACACCGACGAGTTCTTCCTCGTCCTCGCCGGCCGGCTGCGGCTGGAACTGCCGGACGGAACCGTCGAGCTGGGCCCGCACGAGGTGTTCACCGTGCCGCGCGGCACCCTGCACAAGCCGGTGGCCGAGCCGGGGACCCGGATCCTGATGTTCGAACCGCGGGGCACCGTCAACACCGGTGACGGCAACGAGGGAACGACCGGCGTCGTCCTGCCCTGACCATCCGTCCCCCGCGCCGCGCACCGTCCCACGCCCGGTCCCCGCGCCGCCTCCCGCAGCGGTCCCACAGCCGCTTCTCGCGGTGCGGGACCGGCCCGTCGGGGGCTCTCAACGGCTGCCCGCCCCGGCGTCGCCCCGGCCGTGCAGGAACAGGGCGCGGCTCAGGCAGCCCACGGCCACCGTGGACGCCGCCGTACGCACCATGTTGAGCGCGATCCAGGTGTTCTCGAACTTGGCGCGCACCGCGGCCAGATCGCGGATGTGCGCGGGGTCGCCGGCCTTCGCGAGCTCGTCGTTGAGCGGGATGTTCGCGCCCATCGTGACGAGGAGCGCCACGACGTACAGCGCCACCGACGCCAGCACCCAGCCGAACACGGCGCGCCGCCCCAACCGCCGCTGCTGGAAGGCCGCGACGCCCGTCAGCACCAGGGCGCCGAAGAACGCGAGGAAGAACACCGGGTTCTCGATGGCCACGTTGATGTTCTGCATCGCGCCGATGAATGTCCGGTCGTCACCGCGGCCCAGGCCCGGCATAACCGCGACGTCGAAGCTGAAGAAGACACCCGCCATGAGTGCCGTGGCGACGGTGGCGGCGCCCAGCACCGGGCCGGCCGCGCTCTTGCGGGCGGGGACCGGAAGCGCCGGGTGGTGCAGCGGAGCCTGGGGCGTCGGGTGGATGTTCGGGGCGCCGTTGGTGTGGTGGGCAGCACTCATCGCTTCGCTTCTCCCTGCGGGGTGTCGGACGGCTACGTTCGGCTGGTTGCTCATGGCTCCAGTCAAGTCCCCGGCGGGACTACGAACCATCGCTCAGACGCGCACCCGCATAAGCAACCGTCCACGCTCGGGCTCGTGGACGGTTGCCGTCACCCCAGGATCCGCTACGAGGCGGTCGTGCCGTACACCTGCATCTCGTAGAGGGAGTAGCCGTAAGCGGTGCCCCGGGCAGTGCCGTTCACCCGGACGTAGCGGCCGGTGCCGGTGAGCCCGGTCAGGTCGTCGGTGGCACCGTTGCCGGTGGTGGTGGAGTAGATCGTCGTCCAGGTCGTACCGTCAGGGGAGGTCTGGATCGTGTACGCCTTGCCGTACGCGGCCTCCCAGAGGAGCTTGACGTGGCTGACGTTCGCCGTGGCGCCCAGATCGACGCGCAGCCACTGCGGGTCGGTGCCTTCCTTGCTGGCCCACCGGGTGGCGGTGAGGTTGCCGTCGAAGGCGGCCGCCGCCGCGAAGGATGTCGATTCGACCGAGGAGGCCGTCGCCGTCCGGCCCTGGGACAGCAGCACCGGGCCGCCGCCGGGAGCGGTGACGGTCAGTGCGTAACCCGCCGAGTGCGCGGCCGATGCCGAGGTTCCGGTGACCGTGAGCGCCGCGGAGCCGGAGGTGGCAGCGGCGTTGGCCGACACCGTCATCACCGAAGTGCCACCCGCGGTCACCGTCGAGGGCGCGAAGCTCACACTGACACCCGACGGAGCGCCGGTGGCGGAGAGCGTCACCGGCTCCGCCGTACCGGAGGCCACCGGCACGGACACCGTCGAGGTCGTGGACGCTCCCGCGTTGACCGAACCCGCCGCCGGGTTCAGCGACAGCGAGAAGTCGTTGGTGGTGGAACCGGCTGTGAAGGCCCACTGGCTCGCGGTGCCGGAGCAGCTGCCGGCGACCACCTTGGCGCTCGAGGTCCGGAAGCACTTCTGCCCGGTCTGCATGTCGGAGATGGTGCCGTTGGGGTTGACCGACCACTGCTGAGTCGGGCCGCCGGTGCAGGTGTTGAGGACGATGTTGCTGCCGGACGTCGCCGCGCAGAGGTTGTTGATCACCATGAAGGCGCCGTGGAAGGTGAAGCGCTGGGCCGCCGAGCCGTTGCAGGCGGCGGTCTTGAGGGCGGTGCCGGGAGTGGAGCTGTTACCGGGATCCTCCATGCACTGCGCGTTCGAGCCGTTCTTGTACTGGCCGATCGTGGTGTTGGGCTGGGCGCCGCCGTAGCACTTGCCGGTGCTGGTGTTGAAGATCGGCGTCGGGTCGTAGGGCTCGTTGGCGCCGGGGTTGACGACGACCGGTTCCATCGTCGGCGTGCTGTCCGCGTTGTAGTGCGTCAACGCGTCCTCACAGTCGATGGCGTTCATCGCGTTGCCGCCCTTGCCGCCCAGCCACAGGTCGATGTGGTGCAGGCCGGGGCCGCCGTTGGGCCCCTCCTCGCTCCAGTCCGCCTCGCACTCCTGACAGCTGTCCTCCATGATGAAGTACTTCCTGACCCGCTCGACCCACACCTTCGTGCCGGCCGGGAGCTCCGCCTTGGAGGTCGCGAAGGTGATCGGATCCGCGAACGTGCCGGTACCGCCGGCCGTGTCGTGGATCTGCGGGTACGAGATGTCGCCGCCGGGCGGTGTGTTGTCGTACCAGCCGTAGAACGTCAGGAACGTCTGTTGCGTCGTGGCCGCGGGGGCCGCGGAACTCGGCGCCGCGTTCACCAGTCCGGCGAACGCCGAGATGAGGACGAGACAGGCGGTCGCGAAGAACGCGACAAGAGCACGCCGACTCATGGTGCGGCTCATGGTGCCTCCGTTGCCAGGGGGATCCAGCAGGGTCACCGCAGAGTCGGTCCGAGCACCGGCGCAAGTCAATAGTCTGTTAGGAAAGTTATCTAACAATCACTCGGTGTCCGCTGGGGACACCCAGCGGAATCAACTGGCCCGGCCCCGCCCCGTGATGACATCCTGACCGCGTGAACGGACCGGAGATCGACATCATTTTCGCCCCTGAGCTGCACCTCTTCGTCCCCGCGGAACGGCGTCAGGGCCCGAGCACGGTCGTCACCGACGGCACCTCGACGCTCGGCCATGTCGTCGAATCGCTCGGCGTCCCGCTCACCGAAGCGGGGCTGCTGCTCGTCGACGGCAGCGCGGTGCCCGTCTCGCACATCCCCGACGCGGGCGAGACCGTTCACGTCCAGGCGGTCGAGCGCCCCCAGCACGTGCCGGGGGCGCCCCTGCGGTTCCTGCTCGACGTCCACCTCGGCACTCTCGCGCGGCGACTGCGCCTGCTGGGCGTCGACGCCGCCTACGAGAACGAGGACATCGGCGACCCCGCGCTGGCCACGCTCTCCGCGAAGGAGCAGCGCGTCATGCTCTCCCGCGACCGGGGGCTGCTCCGGCGGCGGGAGATCTGGGCCGGGGCGTACATCTACAGCGACCGCCCCGAGGATCAACTCCGCGACGTCCTGCAGCGCTTCGCGCCCGCGCTCACCCCGTGGTCCCGGTGCGTGGCCTGCAACGGCCCGCTAGCCAACGCCGACAAGGAGTCGGTCCAGGACCAGCTGCGGCACGGCACGCAGCGCTCGTACGACGTCTTCGCGCAGTGCGCCGCCTGCGAGCGGGTGTACTGGCGGGGTGCGCACCACGCCCGCCTGGAGGCGATCGTCGAGGAGGCACTGCGCGAGTTCGGCGGCGCGGCCGCCCGAGACCGGCGCTTCGCCTAGTACTGCAACGGCGTTTGGCGTGACTGGTGGCCAGGGCCGTCGTTGATTTGACTATGGGTGGGGAACTCAGTGACATCAGGACGTGGGCGGCCGGTCTGGGCGAGTTGCACGAGCGGTTTGTGCACCG
>NZ_JAPVLS010000030.1:0-99759 GCF_027158125.1 Streptomyces sp. H39-C1 | reverse complement strand
GGGAGTTCGAAGAGCACTACAACTCCCACCGGCCCCATCAGGGCATCGCCAACGCCCGCCCACTGCACCCGCTGCCGGTTCCCGTCACCGATCCAGAACAGATCGACCGCCTAGACATACGTAGACGTGAACGACTCGGCGGCATCCTCCACGAGTACCAACGTGCCGCGTGACCTGCACGGATGAGGTTATCGGCAGGGGCAAGGTCATCGCGTCGTAGCGCTCGTCGGAAGCCTGGTGCATGAAGTCCCCTCCAAGGGAAGCACGATCGGAATGCCGCAAGCCGCCGTAATCGCCCGGACCCCGGGGCCGGGATGAGGACCGTCTTGACGCCGACCTCCGCGCCTGTGACCTGTGGTGTCGCAGTAATCGGAAAGTGTGTGAACTTGTTTCCTTGTCGTGAGGGTTGACCTAAAAAGAAACACGACAGCACAATGTGAACCATCCTCCTGGCGGTACGCGGCGCTCCGTTCGGGCTTGCCGCGCTTCCTTCCGCCCCCATGTCGAAGGATGGCTTCATGCCAATAATCAAAAGATTTGCCCCGTTATGGGCCTTGGCGCTGCTCGCCGCCGTGTTGTCGGTGACCAGCACGCCGGCGCAGGCGGCGACCACGTCCATCGCGGTGGACGGTTCGCAGAGCGGCCGGACGTTCGACGGGATCGGTGCGATCAGCGGTGGCGGTGGGAACTCCCGTCTGCTGACCGACTACCCCGCGGCCCAGCAGTCGCAGATTCTGGACTACATGTTCAAGCCCGGTTACGGGGCAGCCCTGCAGTCGCTGAAGATCGAGATCGGCGGTGACGCCAACTCCACCGACGGCTCGGAACCCTCCATCGAGCACTCCCGCGGCACCATCAACTGCAACGCAGGTTACGAGTTCTGGCTGGCCGAGCAGGCCAAGGCCCGCAACCCCGACATCGCCCTCTACGGCCTGGCCTGGACCGCACCCGGCTGGATCAACGGCGGCTTCTGGTCCACCGACACCATCAACTACGTCGTGTCCTGGCTGGGCTGCGCCAAGCAGCACGGCCTGAGCATCAAGTACCTCGGCGGCTGGAACGAACGCGGCCACGACGCCAACTGGTATATCCAGCTGCGCTCCACCCTGAACAGCGCCGGCTACGGCAGCGTGCAGATCGTCGCCAACGACAACGGCTGGGACGTCGCCGACGATATGGCGAAGAACCAGGCGTTCAGCAACGCCGTGTCCATCATCGGAACGCACTACACCTGCGGATACGGCAACGACAACATCGGCCAGACCTGCTCGACCACCAACACCGCCCGCAACAGCGGCAAGCCGCTGTGGAACTCCGAGGGCGGCTCCAACGATATGAACACCGGCGCCCCCGCCCTGATCCGCCAGATCACCCGCGGCTACACCGACGCCCGCCTGACCAGCTATTACAACTGGCCACTGATCGCCGCGATCACCCCCAACCTGCCCTACTCCACCGTCGGCCTCGCCACCGCCGGCTCCCCCTGGTCGGGCAACTACACCATCGGCGCCAGCACCTGGGCGACCGCGCAGGTCACCCAGTTCACCAAACCCGGCTGGAAGTTCATCGACTCCGCCTCCGGCTACCTCGGCGGCTCCGAGAGCAACGGCAGCTACATCACCCTCAAGTCGAACACGTCCTCCGACTACTCCACCGTCCTGGAGACCACCACCTCCGGCTCGTCGCAGACCGTCAACGTACACGTCCAGGGCGGACTGTCCACCGGCACGGTGCACGTGTGGGCCACCAAGCTCAACGCGAGCAGCGACGCGACGTCCTTCGGCCACACGCAGGACATCACGCCGAACAACGGCTCGTACTCCCTGACGATGCAGCCCGGCTACGCCTACACCGTCAGCACCCTGAACACCGCGGGCAAGGGCACCGCGACCGCGCCCGCCGTCCACTCCCTCGCCCTCCCCCACAACGACAACTTCGACGGCTACGCCACCGGCACCCAGGCCCGGTACATGTCCGACATGCAGGGCTCCTTCGAGGTCCAGCCCTGCACCGGCCGCTCCGGCAAGTGCGTGCAGCAGATGGCGCCCGTCAAGCCGATCGAGTGGCAGAGCGACTCCGACGCGTACACGCTCGTTGGTGACACCGCCTGGTCGAACTACACCGTCAGCGCCGACGTGCTGCTGCGCGGCGCCGGCACCACGGAACTGCTCGGCCGGGCCAACACCCAGCTGCGCCCACAATCGCACATGAACGCGTACTACCTGCGCATCCGTGACACCGGGCAGTGGTGGATCGAGAAGATGTACACGGACGGCTCGAACCACACTCTGGCCACCGGCACCACCACCGCACTGGGCACCGGGACCTGGCACAACCTGTCCTTCGCCTTCCAGGGCAGCCAGATCACCGCCAAGGTCGACGGCAAGCAGATCGGATCGGTGAACGACTCCTCCTTCCAGTCCGGACAAGCCGGACTCGGCATCCAGGGCTACCGCACCGACCAGTTCGACAGCCTCTCCATCACCCCGGGCTCCGGCACCGGAGGCGGAACGGGCACCGGACCGGTCACCTCGGCCCTGAACGCCGGCAAGTGCCTGGACGACTACACCGGCTCGACCGCTCCTGGCGCCGTGGTCGACATCTGGGACTGCAACGGCTCCGGCGCCCAGCAATGGACCGTCGGCAACGGCGCCGTCACGAACAACGGCCTGTGCCTGGACATCGTCGGCAACGCGACCGTCAACGGCACCCTGGTGAACCTGTGGACCTGCAACGGGCAGGGCAACCAGCAGTGGAACGTCAGCAACGGCACTCTGGTCAACCCCGCCTCCGGGCGCTGCCTCGACATCCCCGGCGGCAACACCGCCAACGGCACCAAACTCGCCATCTGGGACTGCAACGGCGGCACCAACCAGAAGTGGAACATCCCCGCGGCCTCATGACGTCCGTGGACATGTGACGAGCTCGCCCTCCAACGGCACACACCCACGCGACCGGTCGACCCGGTCCAGGCAGGTGCTTCGTCAGACAGACGCCCGCCCGGACCGCCATCCACCGAAATCCTCTCCCCAGGTCGGAGAGGACTCATATATGAGGTACCGCACGGCAGGCCGGCAGTGGCGGTGACGCCGCTACCGGCCTGCCGTGCACCCCGAGCACGATGGACCGACGCCTCCGCCCCGACCGCTGCGGTCGGGACGGAGGCGTCGGTGTGGCGCGGGACGCATTCCCCAACATCGGTCAGAGCGACGTCAGAACCTCGGCTCAGCGCTTGGGGTGACGGGAGTTGAGCCGGGTGAATAGTCGGTCGGCCCGAGCGATCGTCGCGGAGTCGATGTCCGGGCCGAGGTCGGCCTGCTCGCGAAGGAAGATTGCTGCGGGCTTGTAGTGGTTGAACCGCGCAACGAGGCAGACGCCGCGGGCGTCGCAGACCTTGCCGGGGCCGGGCTTGCCGGGGGCAGGCTCGCCGCGGGTGGTGAAGACCGGGCCGTGGGTACGGCCTGTGAGCAGGCGGGGCAGGAGGCGGGCGGTGCCAGCATCCCAATAGACGGTCTGCAGCACGTACTGGTCGCGGGCGGCGCCGCCGCGGCGCGTGATGGGGATCGCCCCCTTTGGCCTTGACCTGGCCACAACGAACGGCAAGGTCAAGTCTTCGATGTCGAGGGGGAGGGTTTCCTCAGCCCGCGCGCAGGTCTCGTACAGCATCCGCCACAGTGTCCTCTCCCGCACGTGGATGCCGCGGCGGCCGATGAGCCGGTCGATGGCGGTGCGGGAGTGGGCGGGGGTGTCGGAGTCGAGCGGGGTGAAATGCTTGGTCCAGGGGGCGCGGCGGGGGCGTCGTGGCCGCGCTCGACGCACCGAGCGAGCCAGGACTGAACGGCGGCGCGGCGGGCGTTCCCGGTGTTGACTCCATTGCTGCCCAGGCAGGCTGGATGGACCGTCCAAGCCGCACCGAGCTGTGTCTCATGAGACATATCGAAGTTCGGAGAAGCTTGGCACGGGTCGGGGGTCAGCTCGCATCGCGTGCGACCAGTTGGGTCGGGTTCACGAACCGCAGGGCGATCAGGAGGAGCACCGCCATGGACGTGGTGTAGATGACGGCCATGGCGTCGATGGACTGGGGGCTGCGGATACCCGCGGAGAAGACGGCGGAGAAGAGAGCGACAATGAGGGTTTCGCTGTCGGGCCCCGACGTCAGGAAGGTGAGTTCGAACATGCCGAACGTGCGGACCAGCACGAGGATGCCCGCAGCGAGCATCCCGGGCAGCAGCAGCGGCCCGAGAATGCGGACGAGGACCGACCTGGTCGAGGCGCCGCACATCCGCGCCGCGGCTTCGAGACGGGGGTCGATCTGCTCGATGAAGGGCGTCATGGTGAAGATGACGAAGGGGATGGACGGGACCAGGTTGGCGAGAACGACGCCGGTGAGCGACCCGGCCAGGTGGAACTTGTACAGCACGGTGGCCAGCGGGATGCCGTAGGCGATCGGTGGCACCAGGATCGGCAGCACGAACAGCGTGTTGACGAACTTCTTGCCGGGGAAGTCGCGGCGGGCGAGGGCGTACGAGGCCGGGACGCCGACCAGCAGGGACAGGGCGACCACCAGGAAGGACACCTCGACGGTGACCCACATGACCTGGCCGAGATCGAACTCGCTCCAGGCCTTGCTGTACCAGGAGGTGGTGTAGCCCTGCGGCCCCCAGCCGGAGAACCAGGTCCGGCCGAAGGAGTTGAGGACCACCGCGCCGATGACGCCGAGCACGGCGAGGAAGAACGCGGCGAGAGCCGCCCAGACCACCCAGGCGCCCGGGCGCAGCGTGATGCTCCGGCGGCGCACCGGGGCAGGGCGGGGCGATGACTTCACGGGAGCTGTGGACATCATGGGGACGGTCATCCCTTGCCTCCTGTGGAGCCGCGGTAGAGCCGCGAGCGCAGTGCCATGGTGAGGCCGATGACGGCGAGCATCAGGGCGGTCATGACCATGGCGATGGCGGAGCCTCCGGAGTAGTTGAAGCGCTCCAGGGCGGTTTCGTAGGCCTCGATGGAGATGACGTGGGTCTTGCCGTCGGGGTCGCCGACCATCATCGCGGAGGGGAAGACCGCGAAGGCCAGCACGAAGGTCAGCACGAACGTCGTCATGAGCCCGGGGAGGAGCAGCGGGAAGGTGACGTACCGGAAGCGCTGCCACCAGGTGGCGCCGAGGGTGGCGGCGGCGCGCTCCAGGGCCGGGTTGATCCCGGAGAGGTAGGAGTGGGTGAGGAGGAAGGCGAAGGGGAAGCCGCTGATGATCAGCGAGAGCAGGACACCCGAGTAGTTGTGGGTGAGCCGGACGGGCGAGTCGGTCAGGCCGAGCCACTGCAGGGTCTGGTTGAACCAGCCGACCGGGCCGAAGAACTCCAGTATGCCCTCGGCGGTCAGGACCGTGCCCAGTGTGATGGGCACGACGAGCAGCGCGAGCAGCAGCCGCTTGCCGCGGAAGTCCTGCCGCATCCGGTAGGAGATGGGGACGGCCGCCCCGACGTTGATGAGTGCGGCGGGTACGGCGAGTTTGAAGGTGATGGCGATGGAGCCGACGGCGAAGGAGTTGGTGAAGAAGTCGCGGTAGGAGCCGAAGACACCGCCGTGTTCGGGCTGGAAGGAGAGCTGCAGCCCGTACAGGAACGGGTACGCGAACAGCGCGATCACCGCGAGCAGGCCGGGGACGAGCAGCAGCAGGGTGCGGTCGACACCGCGTTCTGCCAGCCGGTGCCGCAGCGCGGTGCGCCCGGGCGCGGGCGGGGCGGACCGGGACTCGGGGGGACGGCCAGCGGCGCTCATCCGGTGGCCTCCCGCCCGTCCTCGGGATCGCGTGCGAATACCAGCGCCCGCTCGGCGGGGACGATCAGGCCCACGGCGTCGCCCGGGTGCACGTGGGTGGCGGACTTGAAGTGCACGCGGTCGCCCGCAGCCGTGATGGCTTCGATGTGGAAGAGCCGCCCGTGGTACTCGACGATCTCGGCCACGGCTTCGACGTCGGCGCCGTCCTGGGCGAGGTGGATGTCCTCGGGACGGATGGCGACTACGACCTGCTCGCCGGCGGCCGGCGTACGGTCGCCGACCGGCGTGCCGCGCAGTTCGAGCCCGCGCCCCCGGGCCAGCAGCCCACGGGAGTCGGCGGACGCGACCTCCAGGTGCAGCAGGTTGCGGTAGCCCATGAAGGCCGCGACGTGCGAGTTGGCGGGGTGCTCGTACAGATCGGCGGGGGTGCCCATCTGGCTGACCCTGCCCTCGTGCAGCACCACCAGGCGGTCAGCGAGCGACAGCGCCTCCTCCTGGTCGTGTGTCACGTACAGCGTGGTCAGGCCGAACTCCTGGTGGATGCGCCGGATCTCGCTGCGCATCTCAAGACGCAGGGCCGCGTCCAGGTTGGACAGGGGCTCGTCCATCAGCACCAGGGGCGGCTGCAGGACGATGGCGCGGGCTATCGCGACCCGCTGCTGCTGGCCGCCGGAGAGCTGGCCGGGGTGCTTGCGTGCCTGTTCGTCGAGCCTGACCAGGGACAGGACGGCTTCGACGCGTCGGTCGATCTCCGCCTTGGGCGTCTTCCTCATCTTCAGGCCGAAGGCGATGTTGGCCCGGACGGTCAGATGCGGGAAGAGCGCGTAGTTCTGGAAGACCATGCCGAAGCCGCGCTTTTCCGGCGGCAGGGTGTCCATCCGGCGTCCGTCCAGACTGATCTCACCACCCGTCAGCGGCAGCAGGCCGGCCAGGCAGTTCAGCGCGGTGGTCTTCCCGCACCCGGACGGGCCGAGCAGGGCGACGAACTCGCCGCCGTGCACGGTCAGGTCCAGCGGGTGCAGCGCGGTGTGCGTGCCGTAGTCGCGGGTGACGCCGTGCAGGCGCAGCTCGCCCAGTTGCGAGCCGGCCCGGTCGTCAGCGGACCGCGCCTCCATCGGTCGGTCGCCGGCGGGGGTGATGGGGTTCGTCGGGGTCACAGCACTCACTTCGTCGATCCGATCCTGCGGTCCCACAGGTCGAACGCGGTGACCTGGGTCGTGGCCGGCAGGGAGTTCTTGATCGGGTACTGCTGGATCCAGCTGTCGAACTGCGGCTCGCCGAACTGGGCGATGACCTTCTGCGACGCCGCGGGTGCCTTGCTCAGCGGCACGTCCTTGACCGCGGGACCGGGGTAGAAGTAGCCCTGGTCATAGGCGAACGCCTGCTGCTCCGGGGTGAGCATCCACGCCAGCAGCCGCAGGACCGCGGTCAGCGTGTCGGACGAAACGCCCTTGGGCACTACCCCGTACTGGGCGTCGCACACCCAGGTGAAGGTCTGGAACTTGGCCACCTTCATCCGCGGCGGCACCGTGCCCAGCACGCGCGGGTTGATGTACCAGCCGGTCGTGGACGCGATCATGTGGACCGTGCCCGCCGCGAGGTTCTTCATCGTGTCGGTCGTCCCGGACGGGTAGGACTCGATGTGCTTGTTCAGCTCCGTCAGATACGCCCACGTCCTCGACCACCCGTTCGTCGGGTCCGTGGGGTCGGAGTCACCGAGCAGGTAGGGCAGACCCATCAGGAACGTCCGGCCGGGGCCGGAGTTGGCCGGGCGCGCGTGCTGGAACTTCCCCGGGTTGGCCTTCGCCCAGTCCAACAGCGCGTCCGGGGTCTCCGGGGGGCTGGTGACCTTGCCCGGGTCGTATTCCAGCAGCGGCCCCGACGGGTACCAGACCAGTTCGATGCCCTGGTCCTGCGCCAGTGTCGTCATGGAGGCCGCGGCCGGCTGGTAGTTGGCCATCAACCCGGGGAAGAACGCGTCGTAGTATGGCTTGACGTTGTACCACAGGCCCTTCTGGATGCCCGCGGCCAGCCCGTCGGTGCCGGTGAGGACCAGGTGGATCTGCGCGTTGCCCGCCTGCTGCTGCGCCTGCACCTTCGACGAGAGCTGCGGTGCGGTGCCGGTGCTGTAGGTGACGCGGGAGACGACGTCGGGATGCGCGGACTTGAATGCCTCGATCATCGGCTTGGTCAGGGCCAGGTTCCCGGCCACGTCGAGAATGTTGAGGGTGACCGGCTTGCTCGGCGTGGTGCCCAGTGACGTGGGTGCGGGGTCCTTGCTGCTGCTGGGGCTGCTCGGGGAGGAACAAGCCGCGAGGACCGGTGCGGCGGCCCCGGCGACGGCCAGGGTCGACAACACCCGGCGGCGCGGGAGACCGCGGGGGGTTGGGACGGATCTTCCGGGGAGTTCAGACATGACGCATCGAACCTTTCGTTGGTGCGGTGGCCAAATCGGCTGTGCGGTGGGCAGGTGGTGTGTCGCCTCAGCGCGGGTCGGGTGCCGGGTTGCGGCCGGGTGAGGCGAGGAAGTCGAAGTCGCACCCCTCGTCCGCCTGGGTGACGTGCTCGTTGAAGAGGGCGCCGTAGCCGCGGGTGGCCTGGAGCTCCGGCGGCCGCCAGGCGCGACGCCGTTCCTCCAGCTCGACCGGGTCGATGTCCAGTTGCAGGAGGCGGCGCCCGACGTCGAGGGTGATCATGTCCCCGGTGCGTACCAGCGCCAGCGGGCCGCCCGCGTGGGACTCGGGGGCGATGTGCAGGACGCAGGTTCCGTAACTGGTGCCGCTCATCCTGGCGTCGGAGATCCGCACCAGGTCGGTGACCCCCTTCTCCAGCAGGTACGCGGGGATGGGCAGCATTCCGTACTCCGGCATGCCGGGCCCGCCGAGCGGTCCCGCGCCGCGCAGCACCAGGACAGTTTCCCGGGTGATGTCGAAGGCGGGATCGTCGATGCCCTCCCTGAGCTGGGCGTAGGAGTCGAAGACGACGGCGGGGCCGGTGTGGCACAGCAACTCGGGCGCGGCGGCCAGGTGTTTGATCACCGCGCCGCCCGGCGCGAGATTGCCGTGCAGGACGGCTACGCCGCCTTCGTCGTGGAGGGGTTCGTCATGTCTGCGGATGGCGGGTCCGTGGATCTCGGCGTCGGCGAAGTACGCCGCGAAGGAATGGCCGGCCACAGTGGAGCGGTCCGGGTGCAACGCCCCCGGGATCTCGTTCAGCTGCCGCAGCAGTGCCGGTAGTCCGCCGGCGTAGTAGAAGTCCTCCATCAGATAGGCGCCCACCGGGCGGACGTCAGCGAGGACCGGGACGCGGCGGCCGATGGCGTCGAAGTCCTCCAAGGACAACGGGACCTCGAGCCGTCCGGCCATGGCGATGAGGTGGATCAGCGCATTGGTGGAGCCGCCGAGGGCCAGTACGGTCGCGGCGGCGTCCTCGAACGCCTCCCGGGTCATGACGGACGCCGGAGTGACGTCCTCCTTCACCAAGCCGACGACGCGCCGTCCGGCTGCCGCGGCCATCCGGTGATGGGCGGAGTCCACCGCCGGAACGGCCGAGGAGCCGGGCAGGGCCATGCCCATGGCCTCGGCGGCAGCGGTCATCGTGGATGCCGTGCCCATAGTCATGCAGTGGCCCGGCGACCGCGCGAGGCCGCACTCCACCTGCGACATCTCGCACTCGCCGATCCGTCCTGCTCGGTACTCGTCCCAGTACGCCCACAGGTCGGTGCCACTTCCCAAAGTCTGCCCGCGGTAATGGCCGCGCAGCATGGGACCTGACGGGACGAGCAGGGCGGGCAGGCCGGCGCTCGCCGCTCCCATGAGCAGCGCGGGCACGGTCTTGTCGCAGCCGCCCATCAGCACGGCCCCGTCCACGGGGTACGAACGCAGCAGTTCCTCCGTCTCCATCGACAGCAGGTTGCGGTACAGCATGGGCGTGGGCTTCTGGAAGGTCTCCGAGAGGGTCGCGACGGGAAACTCCAGCGGGAATCCGCCGGCCTGCCACACCCCGCGTTTGACCTGCTCCGCCCGTTCCCGCAGGTGCATGTGGCAGGGATTGATGTCGGACCAGGTGTTGAGGATCGCGATGACCGGCTTGCCCAGGTGCTCCTCCGGGAGGTAGCCGAGCTGCCGCATGCGTGAGCGGTGACTGAAGGCCCGCAGGCCACCGCCGGTGGCGTCGTGGGTACTGCCGAACCAGGCCGCGCTGCGCAGCGGCTTCACCCGCCTGTTCCCGTCCCCGGCATGGGCTCCCCCGTCGTGGTGCGCCATCACAGCCAGCCCTCCGTCCGCCACCGCGTGATCAGTGCGTCGATGTCATTCCGGACGGCCGTCGGCAGGGTCCGCGACGGCGGCCGTACCGTCCTTCGGCTCAGGCCGAGCTGGGTGAGCGCCTCCTTGACCACACTGACGTTGTCGGCGGACGCGTCGGCGGCCCGCAGCTCCTCGAAGGACCGCACCGACTCCCACACCCGCATGGCGCCCGGGTAGTCCCCGTCCTCCAGGGCCCGCAACAGCGCGAACGGCAGCCTGGGAACCACGTTGACCAGGCCGGAAGTGAAGCCGACCGCGCCGGTCGCCCAGTAGCCGGGGGCGTGCAACTCGGCCATCCCGACGATCCACGCGAACCGCCGCAGCCCCGCGTCACGTGCCACGCACGCGAAGCGCACCGGGTCGGGAACGGCGTACTTCACCCCGACGACGTTCGCGCAGTAGTCGGCGAGCCTTCGGATCTGCTCGCCGCTGACGCGCTCGTCGCGGATGTAGAGGACGACGCCGAGGTCGGGCACCGCCTCCGCGATCGCCCGGTGGTAGTCGATCCACCCCTCCGCCGAGCGGTAGGGGTGAACGGGCTGGTGCACCATGATCGAACTTGCCCCCACGCCGCCGGCGTGCAGTGCCGACGCGACCGCTCCCGCGGTGTCCAGGCCGACACCGGCCATCACGTCCGCCCGTCCTCCGGCCGCCGCGACGGTGGACTCTACCGCCCGCCGTGCCTCCGCCGTGCTGAGGGTGTAGAACTCGCTGGTGTTGCCGTTGGGCGTGACCACGTGCACGCCATGGTCGATCAGCCGGCCGATCAGCGCCGCGTGGCTGTCCCAGTCCACCGCTCCGTCGGGGGAGAAGGGTGTCACCGGAATCGCGATCACCGTAGCCAGCCGGGCGCGCAGGCCGTCGAAGTGTGAGGTGCCCAAGGTCATGACGCTCCTAATCCGTCGACTTCTCGGGGAAGTTGCGCGCCATGAAGGCGCCTATGTGGCCACGGAGCAGGTCGCCCACCAGGTCGGGCCTGCCGCTCTGTGCGGCGCGAAGAATCTCCCGGTGCTCCCGCGCCTCCATCTCCCAGGACGGATGGACGGCCCAGGCGGCACTGGACACCAGAGCCGTCTGGTCGCGCAGCCCGTCCAACGAACCGACGAGCAGCGGGTTTCCGCAGTCCGCGTACAGCGTCCGGTGGAAGTCCCGGTTCGCCAGCGATCGTTCGGCGGTGTCCACGGCCCGGTCCGCACGGTCGAGGGCGGCCTCCGCCGCGTCCCAGGAGCGGCGGGGGGTCGCCACGGTCCGCGCCGCGGCGACCGGCTCCAGCAGCAGCCTCATGTCGTATACGCTGCGGGCGAGGGCCTCGTCGACCTCGCGCACCCAGGCCCCCCGGTAGGGACTCATGATCACCAGACCGGTGCCCGCCAGCGTCTTCAACGCCTCGCGCACCGGCGTCTTCGACACCCCCAGCAGGGCGGCGAGTTCGGTCTCCACCAGCGGTTGCCCCGGCTTCAACTCACCAACCAGGATTCCGTGTTTGACCGCGTCCAGCACCGCTTCGGTACGCGAGGGCAGCGAGCCGGGGCGGAGTTGGCCGTAAGGGGCGAGCGCATCGGACACAAGCAGGCTCCAAGGGGATCTCATGACGGACGTGCGGACGGCAGCTGTGGGCTGCGCCGAGGGGACGGCGCCGGTCAGCTGGCGAAGTGGAAGTAGACGGTGCGTGCGTAGGTTCCGTTGGCCGTGTTGGGTTGGCCGGCGGGGCCGACGGCGTTCGCGGCGTGGAACTTGTTGCCGATCGCCGGGATCCCGTCCAGGAGGGAGAGGTTCCCGCCGGGGAAGGGGGCGGCGGCGTTGCCGGAGTCAGACGGCTGGCTCGGCGTGAACAGCCGCAGAAAGACGTTCTCCTGGGCGGACACGATGGTGATCGTCCCTTCCGTGGTGTGGAGCGAACCCCAGTACAGGTTGGCGTGGTAGCCCTTGAACTCCGGGTACGTGAAACCGGTCTTCCCCGTGGCGGTGTTGTTGTACGCCTTGGTCCACACGTCGGTGGTCACCCCGCGCAGCCGGTTCTTCCAGACGCGGTAGGGTCCGCGGCCCAGCCAGGTGACGCCGGTGACCTTCGACTCCGGGTAGTCGAAGTTCACGCCGAGATAATCGTGGCTGCCGGTGAGGTTGTAGGTGTAGTCCAGGCGGAGCCACCCGTTGCTGTCCAGGCGCCACCGCACCGTCTGCAGGTTCCCCGAGTAGGTCGCGGTGACGGTGTGGGCGGCACCGTCCTGCGCGTGGGTCAGGCCGGTCAGCGTCGAGGAGCCGGCCGCCGGAGCGGGTCCGTTCGCCAGCGACACCGCGGTTCCGTTCCTGCTGATCGAGGTCAGCCGGCCGCTGGCGCGGGCGATGCGCACGCTGGTGGTGCCGGCGTTCATCGTGACCGTGTCGGTGCTCTGGGACGCGGTCACCGACGGGGCGCCCGGAACCGCCACGACGATCCGGCGCATGTGGTCGGCGGCCTTCTTGATGGTCCAGACCCAGGCGGTGATCTCCGCCCCCGACGCGTCCGCGACGCTCACCCGCAGCGCGTCGGAGTCCGCCCAGTTCCCGGGGAGCCCGAGGATGAGTTTCCCGCTGCCGCCGGGCGCGATGTTCGGGCTGGCACTCGACCCCTGCGCCTTCACCGTGTGACCGGCGCCGCCCGGCGTGGCGTAGTTGATCAGCTGCCAACTGAACCTGCAAGACGAGAGGTTGGTGAACGCGTATCGGTTCGTCAGTCCGACGGTGGCATCGAAGCTGCTGGGGAAGGAGGACTCGTAGTACGAGGGGCTGCTCAGCTGGACCGGTGACCAGATGTCCTTGATCGTGTAGAAGCTGCCCTCCTTCTCCCGGAATGGGCCGACGATGCCGTCCGGCCCCCGGTTGCCGTTGGTGTCGATCGCGCCGCCGCCGTCGTCGCGGCGGATGCTCTCGTCGATGAGCGACCAGATGAATCCGCCGGCCGAGTGCGGGGCGGTGGCCATCAGCTTCCAGTAGTCGTCGAGTCCGGCACCGGCCCCGCCGTCGTAGAGGCCGTGCAGGAGCTCGGTGGGCATGAAGACCGTCGAGCCCGCCAGTTTGGACTGGACCGCGGAGTACGTCGGGTAGTGGTTGGTGTCGATGTTGCCGAAATTCGACCAGGGGTGGAGCACCGTCCGCTTCTGCGGGTCCCAGGAGCCGAAGAGGCCGTCGAGAGCGGTGTTCCAACCGCCCTCGTTGCCGTTGTCCCAGAACAGGATCGAGGGGTGGTTGACGTCCCGGGTGACCATCGCCTGCACCAGCGGGGTGCCCGCCGCGGTGTCGTAGCTGTGCTGCCACCCGCCGAGCTCGTCCAGGACGTAGAGCCCCAACTCGTCGCACAGGTCGAGGAAGTAGGTGTCCGGCGGGTAGTGCGACATCCGCACCGCGTTGACGTTCATCGCCTTCATCAGCGCGATGTCCTCGCGCGCCAGGCGCGGGCTGGAGGCGCGGCCGAGGGTCGGGTAGAACGTGTGGCGGGTCACGCCCTTGAGGACGACCTTCGTCCCGTTGACGTAGAGGCCGTCGCCGGCGCGTACCTGTACCGTCCGGAAGCCGAACCGCTCGGTGAGCCCGTGCACCTGAGCGCCCGATGAGTTGGTCAGCACCACCTCCGCCTGGTAGAGGTTCGGGGTCTCGGCCGTCCACTGCTTCGGGTTCGAGACGCTCGTGGAGACGGTCACGCGCGAGGTGCCGGCCGACACCGCGGTCGAGAAGCTGCCGCCGACGTTCGTGCCGTCGAGCGTCTTGATCTGGACGGCCACCCGGCCGCTGGCCACGTTTCCGCCCAGGTAGGCATCGACGGCGAACGCCCCGTTCGACTCCGCCTTGATCGCGACCCGGTCGACGCGCGCGGCGGGGAACGCCTGCAGGTACACCGGCCTGAAGATGCCGCCGAAGTTCCAGTAGTCGCCTTGCCGCTCGGCCTGGTTGACCGAGGTGTTCGAGGAGTCCTTGTCGACGGTGACCTCGAGCAGGTTGCTCTTGCCCGGGAGGATCAGCGCGGTGACGTCGTAGCGGAACCGGTAGAAGGCTCCCTGGTGCTTGGAGCCGGCTGACTTCCCGTTCAGCGTGACCGTGGTGTCGGTCATCGCGCCCTCGAAGACCAGGAAGACCTGCCGGCCGGCCCACGAGGCGGGCGGCGTGAAGCTGTGGCGGTACTTCCCGCTCTCCCCCGGCGTGAGCGCCCCGCCGTAGTTGTACGTCCCGTAGCCCGAGAACTCCCACTGCGACGGCGTCGGCAGGGTACCCCACGCCCCGCTGCGGCGTCCGGCCGTGCACAGGAAGTCCCACGGGACGGTGCTGTCGGTGTCCGTGCCGGTCAGGTACATCGTCTGCGTCGCGGCGCCGTCGGCGATGCTCGCCGACGCCGGTAGGGCGGCCCGCGCTCCCGCGACGGCGGACAACCCCAGCGTCGCGCCGAGGGTCAAGAACCTGCGTCGGTGCACATTCATCGGAGTCCTCCAGAGGAAGGGGGTGTCGAACGGCGAGCGGGGTCGTCGGACGAGGCGCCCCCGGACCGTCGCCGCGTCCCAGCTCCAGCAGCCGGCCGTCCGCCGCCGCCTCCACTCCTGCGGCGCGGACAGCCCGGTACTCGGCGGAGTGCGGGTCCAGCACGGGGTTGGTGTTGTTCAGGTGGGTGTACAGACAGCGCAGTCCCGGCCGGGTGGCGACCCATGCCAGGCTCTCGCAGATGGGCAGGTGGCCCATGTCGCGCGCGGTCGCAGTCCGGCCGGTGGTCCGGGCCATCTCGTACCCACTGCCTCGGCCAGCGCCCGCCAGTCCCCGAGGCCGCCGTCGCCGTTCGGGGAGATGCTCCGGGGACCGGCGCTCAGCACTTCTGGGTGGAGTTGGTGGTGTTGACGCGCAGCCCGCCGCCGGTGGTGGTGCTGCTGGTCACGCAGTAGCCGGTGACCGACTGGAATCCGAGGTCGTACGCGCTGCCGCTGCCGCGCTGCGCGGTGAAGTGGTCGAACGCGACAGGTCCGCCGCCGTTGGCGATGACCGCGGGGCGGTTGTCGTTGGCGGCGAACTTCACCGAGGAGTTGACGAACCGGATGTTGTCGGCGTTGTGCAGGTACCAGCCGAAGGACGGGCGGGTGCCGATGCTCGTGGGGTCGTAGTTGTTCGCGTTGTTGCTCGGCAGCCCGGTGTTGATCTCCTGGCTGCCGCCGGGGACGGTGATGTTGACGTTGGTGAACGTCACATTGCTGATGTGGTTGCTGCCGGACTCGCCCCACAGCGTCGGGGTGACGCTGGGGCTGCCGCCGGGGACGGTGATGTTGTCGTACGTGATGCCGCCGATGTGGCCGACGCCGGGGTTGTTGCCGCAGCGTTTCCTGGTGGCGATCTTCTGGAAGACCGGCGAGTGCACGTTGGTCATCGTGATGTCGCGGTAGTGGACGTAGGAGATGTTCCCGCCGTCCATCGAGACCATGCCGAGGCCGGACTTGTTGGCGCCGTTGATCCTGATGCCCTGGAACTGGTAGTCGGTGAAGTCGCCGCAGGTCTCGGAGCCGAACATCAGCGCGTTGCAGCACCGGGCGGTCAGCGTCGAGTTGGTGACGGAGACGTGGCCGTTGGGCAGCTTGGCACCGAGCGCGTAGTCGCTCTTGAAGGCGAGGGCGTCGTCGTTGGCGGAGATGTTGGCGTTGGTGACCGTGACATTGGTGCTGCTGATGATGTTCCAGCCGTCCTGGTCGCTCACCGTGTCGATGGTGAGGTGATCGGAGACGACGCGGTCGCAACCGTTGATCAGCGCGGCGAAGTGGCCGCCGTGCCGGATGGTGATCCCGCTCAGGGTGAGGTTGTGGCACCGGGTCAACGAGATGATCTTGTCTGCCTCGCCGGGGCCCGGATCCCTGGTGGCGGTGACGAGGAAGCCCATCCCGTCGATGGCACCGGAGCCGGTGAAGCCGATGTTGGTCAGGTTGTCGCCGTAGAACATGGCGTCGTGGAAGTGGCTGTGTCCGTAATCCTGGTAGGCGGAGTAGGGGTTGGGCTCGGCGGCGTCGTAGGTGTCGGCGACCGATCCCAGAATGGTGGAGCCCGCGTCCAGCTGGATCGTCACGTTGCTCTTGAGGTGGACGGTGTTCTTGGACTTGTAATTCCCGGCCGGGAACTCCACCGTCCCACCGCCCGCCGCGTTGGCCGCGTTGATCGCCTTGGTGATCGCGGGGCTGTCGTTGACGTGGCCGTCACCCAGCGCCCCGTAGTTCTTGACGTTGAAGACTGCCGCGGCCGTGGCAGCCGCCCGTGGCAGCGGACTGCCGGCATGCGCGGCGGTCGACCAGAACAGGCCGATCAGCACCGCCACGACGACACCCACTAAAGTGCCGGTTCGTTTCATGTCTCCTCGACTCCTCGATGGTCTGTCAACGGTTCTGGGGCCGTCGGCCGTGGGCCGGGAGGCCCCCGGCCCGGGGTCGGCAAAGACCCCGGGCCGGGCGCCTCTCATCAGCCGAGGGTGACGTGGAAGATCTTCTCGTTGCTGTTGTTGGGGGTACTGTCCTTATCGCCGTTGTTGCTGGTGGTGAGCCACAGGCCGCCGTCGGGTGCGGGTTCGACGGTGCGCAGCCGTCCGTAGGTGCCGTTGAAGTACGTCTGCACGTTGGTCAGCGCGTCGCCACTGATCACCTCGCGGTACATCCGGGTGCCGCGTTCGCAGGCCACGTACAGGACGTCGCGCACGATCGCGATGCCGGAGCAGGAGCCGTCAGCCGTCGGGTAGGTGCGCTTCGGAGCGATGTACCCGGCGGTCCCGCAGCTGCCGCTGGTGCCCTCGCAGGCCGGCCAGCCGTAGTTGCCGCCCTTGGTGATCAGGTTGGTCTCGTCCATGATGGCGTTGCCGAATTCCTGTTCCCACAGGCGGCCCTGGGAGTCGAAGGCCAGGCCCTGCGGGTTGCGGTGGCCGTAGGACCAGACGTAGTTCCCGAACGGGTTGTCCGAGGGCACCGATCCATCGGGGTTCAACCGCAGGATCTTTCCGTTGAGGCCGTTCTTGTTCTGGGCGTTGTCGCCGTTCTGGGCGTCGCCGGTGGAGGCGTAGAGCTTGCCGTCGGGCCCGAAGCGCAGCCGTCCGCCGTCATGGAACTTGTTCCGCAGGATGCCGGAGACCAGAACCTGCTCGCTGCTGAGTGTGAGCTTGTCGTTCTCCAGCTTGATCCGCACGATCCGGTTGTCGGACGGCGAGGTGTGCATGATGTACAGCCAGTGGTCGCTGGCGTAGTTGGAGGAGATCGCCAGGCCGGTCAGGCCCCCCTCGCCGTCGGTGTTGTCCACGTTCGGCACGGTGCCGACCGTGGTCTTCGCGCCGGTGGCGGGGTTGAGGTGAACGATGTCGTGCGCGTCGCGCCGGTTGTACAGGATCGTCCCGTCCGGGAGGGTGACCAGGCCCCAGGGGATGTCGGTGTCGGTGGCGATCTGGGTCACCGTGCACACCGAACTTCCGCAGGCGGAACCGGTCCTGACGGAAATGGTGTTGCTGTGGCCGGAGCTGTTGGCCTGTGCGTCACGGGCCACCACGTAGTACGAGTAGCTCGTGTTCGCGGTCAGTCCGCTGTCGATGAAGGCGGTGGCCGGCGGGGTAGTCCCGTTCGCGGTGACTGTGCCTGCCTTGGTGCTGCCGCGATAGATGTCGTAATACTTCACCCCGACGTTGTCATTGGCCGCTGACCAGCTCAGCGACACCGTGGTGCCCGACACCGTGCCGGTCAGATTGCCCGGGGTGGACGGGGACTGGGTGTCGACCTGGCACTGCGGCGGAGTGATGGAGACCGTGGAACTGGCCTGCGAGACGTTCCCCGCGGCGTCACGGGCGTTGACGTACAGCCCCCACTTAACGCCGGAGACCACTGTCAGGGACGTCGACAGCGTCGAGCCGCTGACCGACTTCATCAACTGCCCGTCGTGGTAGACGTCGTAGAACGCCACCCCGACGTTGTCGGACGATGCGTTCCACGCGAACGTCACCGAGTCGCACAGCAGATTACTGACCCGCGGGCTGCCCGGAACGGTCGGCGGCTGGCCGTCGACCGCCGCGGTCCCCCACTGCTGATTGGATTGCTCGTTGCAGGTCCACAGGTCCACCAGCGTGCTGTTCGCGGTGTTCGCGCCCACCACATCCAGGCACAGACCCGACTGCACACCTGTGATGGTCCCGTTGCTGTTGACCTTCCACTGTTGGTTGGCTCCGCCGTTGCACGTCCAGATCTGCAGCGTCGCGCCCGGGGTGGTGGACGCATGGGCCACGTCCAGACACTTCGGGCTGTCGTAGACCCGCAGTTCACCGGCCGACGTGAGGGTCCACGCCTGGTTGGCCTGGGAGTTGCAGTCGTAGATGTTGATGCCCGCGCCGTCCGCGGTGCTCTGGCCGATCACGTCCAGGCAGCGTCCGGACGCCACAGCGGTCACATGGGAGCCGGTGGCCGCGGAAGCGGTCACCGCGTTGCTCGTCAGCATGGCCGCCAGAGCCGCGATCGCGGCCAGCGCGGCGACGGCGGCCGCCGACCATCGGCTTGAGCGCCGTTTGTGCAGGGCTTTACCTGACACGGAAATCTCCTTGCGGATCGATGAGGAATCGGAGGGCTGAAGTCACGTGATGCGTCGGCGCGCGGCAGGCCGTCGACGCGGTCGGCGGCATCCCCTGACCGGATGCGGGCGGCGACTTCAGAGGTTCTGATGGCCCCTGACGTCGGGGTGCGGCCGGTCGAACCGGTCGGCGGGGGTCAGTAGGCTCACGTCGACCGGGCAGGCGGGCGTTCCCACCGCCCGCCCGGTCGAAACGGTGCCGGGGACCTCGCCACCGAACGCGGGCCGGTCGAACTCCTCGGTGAAATGGGCCGACGCCATGAGGGTGTCGAACCGGCAGGGTCGCGTCGGGTGCGTTCCCCTCGAACCGGCCAATTAGCGCGTAGTGCCGGTCGGTACCTGCTGCGACCTGGTGGTTCCGGTTCAGGTCGTCGGTGCCCGCTCGGCTGCCGATGCCCGAGGCGATCGAATCACCCGCCGGTATCACCCGCGGTGCGGCCGGCGCACCCGCGGCTCGAACGCCGCAGCCTGGCGCTGCCGGAGTTCGGGCTTCGTCGGCCGACACCGGCGAGCAAGGCGCGGCACCGGAGGCGGCGGTCGTAGCGGCCGCCGAGGCCAACCTGTGATGCATCATATCTTTCCTTTGTCGTGGCACCCGATCGTTCGGGACTGGGTGACCGGGTGTACTACGCCCGCAGGAATGCGTTGACTCGAGGCAAGCGCGAACCGGTGCGGGAACGCTCCCGTCGAGGGGTCCCGGACGGCAGTCACGCCGCAGCGGGAATGCTCCACATCTGTCGCGCGTCGCCGACACTGTGCCGGACGTTCACCATGACCTGCCGTCTGCTGTGGTGGTGCCGCGAAGGTCCGGGCAGCGACCGGAGCGGGGGGCACGCTCCGGGCCAGGACCCCGGGGTGGCCTGAGTCGCATGACGTGTCGCATGAGGTTGTCCTTCACCGTGGGGAGAGAAGACCCAGCACATGGCTGGCGAGGGGACGCGCTTCGGGTTCCGCCGGGAAGATGGTGCACAGTGTGCTTTCTTGTTTCTTCAGAGGTCAACCCTCCTGACAAAGAAACAACTCCGAACAGAAGTCTCCAGGCCACCGTCGCAGGTCAAGAGCCTCGCGCAAGCGAACCGTCGCGCCGCGCGGGTCGCCTGTCGCACCGTCAGCCATCCATCTGGATGCCTTGAACCCCACCTCCCCGGCGTTCGCCGGATCGACCCTCCGCTTCCAGATTCGGCCGAGATAAGGAACATATGAACATGTCACGCCCATCAGGCACGAGAATCGACGGGCACCTTGACCGGCGCGGACCGGAGTCCCTAGGCTCGATCGTGTCTCATATATGAGGCAGCTGGAGCTGCGCGGACCGACCGTCGGGGAGCGGTCACTGCGAGGCCACAGTTGCTTGCTCGAACTGCTCAGCTGCGACACAGGAGCTCAACCGGGCGGCGCAACCTGGAACTTGGTGATCGCGAGGCAGTTTCCGGTCTCGTAAACAGCGGAGGGATACCCGATTCCAGCGTGGAGGCGTCGGCGAAACAACACGGGGTCAGCAGATTCGGCGGTGACCCGCTCGATGAGGGCAAGCACGACCCCCTCCAACAGGCCCATCAAATCGGGCTGAAGACCAACTCGACTCCCTGCTCGCCTGGCGGTGGGGGCAGCACGGAGCTGGGGGAGATAGCCGGCATGGAGGGGCGACATCAGCGAGTCCCTGCGCAGGATGGTGTACGGCGCGAACGCCTCCAACATCGACTGGACATGGGTCGATGCCCTGCACATGGCGATGCCCGTCTTCGTGCGGGTGTCGTCGTACCTGCGTGACACCGCCTACCTGAACAAGCTCTGGGCAATGTACTCCTACACCAAGCACAACCTGGCGGGACGCGGACTGTACAACTACACCGACGAGCTGTGGTTCCGCGTCGCCAACTATCCCCGGCCGAACGGGTCGGGTGCGCACTCGCCGAACCGTGTGAAGGTCTGCTGGTCGCGCGGGAACGGATGGGCCTTCGCGGCGCACGCCAAGGTGCTGGGACTGCTGCCGCCCGGCGACACGCGCTGGCCGGAGTACCGCTACAACCCGCAAGGGCTGAGCCGGGCGCTGCTGCCCCGGCAGCGCACCGCTGATCGCCCCGAATCGGACAGGTCGGTGGCCGGGTCGCGACTTTGGCCAGCAACGCCCGCAAGCCGGCGGGGCGTCTGAACTGCCTCGGATGTTCAGCTTCGGGGAAGGACTATGTCGTTCATCCGTTGTGGCACGGGAATTTTGACGCGGTGGCCGGCGCCCGCGGCCCAGACCGGCAGCGGTAGCCCGCGTGGCGCCGAGTTCGCAGGCGGTGGCGCAGCGAATCGGGAGATGCGAGAGGCCGGGGAGCCGTGGTGGAGAGCGTCCTGGCGTACACGCTGAGCCGGTGCATGGATTGGACCGCATGGCGGCCGCCGGCGGCGTCGAGAGCTCCACTTCGCCTGGGCCGGCGGCACGTCCATCGAGCAGCCACACTACTTCCGGATCCAGGGCAGGACGAAGGGCGCCCACCACCGACGCCGTCACAACCCCCTGGGAGAAGAACACGGGATGCCCCTCACCTCATAAGACTGAGGCGTGACCGGGTTGTCGTCGACGTTGAGTTTTGCGACGACGATATCGTCGTGCTCCGCGGCCACGGATTCCAAGGTTGGCGCCTTGAGAGCGGCCCCTGCGTCAGTTGGGAACCGGCAGCTCATGCTTCCCGGTCACGAACCCGGCGGGGTCAGCCTTGACGAGACCGCACGGACCAGAAGTCGGTCCGTGCGGTCACCGGGTCAATCAGAAACGATAGTCACGACTGGGTTTGTCAGGCCACCTTGACGCCGGACCCGAGGGTCCACTTCTGGTTGGCGCCACCGGTGCAGTTCCACAATTCCAGGCCGGCGCCGTTGGGGTTGGTGGCCCCGGTGACGTCGAGGCAGAGCCCGGACTGAACGCCGGTGATCGTGCCGTTGGAGTTGACGTTCCACTGCTGGTTCGTGCCGCCGTTGCAGTCGTAGATCTCAACGTGCGTACCGGCGGTGGTAGCGCCGCCGTGGGCGTCGAAGCACTTGCCCAGCACCTTCAGCGTCTTGGCCGAGGAGCTGTAGGTGATCTTCTGGTTGGCGCCGCCGTTGCAGTCCCACACGTTCAGCTGTGTGCCGTTCACCAGGGTGCTGTTCGGGTCATCGGCACAACGGCCGGAGAGGTCACTGGTCAGGTTGCCGCCGACCGGAGTCGAGGAGCCGGACGGGGTGACCTTGAACAACGCGGACTCGTGCGGGGCCAGGCTCCGGCTGACGGAGTTGGTGAGAGTCTCGTTCGACTTGCCCCAAAGGTTGCGCACCGTGGCGGAACCGCTGAACCCGAGGTCGGAGAAGTTGGCCGTCACCGTCGCGTTGCCAGCCCGGTCGGAACGGTTGAACAACGCCACCGTGTAGCTGCCGTCCGGGTTCTTCTGCTTCGTGGCCCACACCTGCAGATCGTTGTTGTTCGAGATCTGGCTGGCCACCACGGAGTCGGTCTGGTTGACGTTGGTCACCTCGGCGTTCTTCAGCATGTTGAGGTCACCGGCGTCCAGGTTGGTCAGGTCGCTCCCCAGCATCATCACCGAACGCGTGATCGCCCACAAAGTGATCACGCTCTGCCGCTCGTTCACGGTCAGACCATTGTGGTCACCGTTGCCGACCTCAATCGAGTCCGGGTCGTTCCAGCCACCCGGACCGGCGTACTGCCCCCACTGAGCCAGGTTCGCCCAACGCGGCCCGACATTGCTCCAGTTGGTAAGGGTCGAGCAATAGCACTCGATGTCACCTCCGGTCCGCCAGCTGTTGGAGTACTGCTGCCAGGTCTTGATGTTGTTGATGTCCAGGGTGTTCGACAGGCCGTAGTGGATGGTGCGGCCTGTCTGGTTCAGCGCCTTCGACCAGGCGATGACGTCGTCCTGGTCGCTGGTGTGCACGCCGTCGATCTTGATGTAGTCGACCCCGTAGGAGGCGAACAGGTTCGCCCACGAGTTCACGAACGCCTGAGCCGCGGTGGGGTTCTTGTTGTAGTCGATGAAATACATGACATCGCCGAACCCGCCGTAGTTCGACTCGAAGGTCGACGTGTTCGAGACGATGTCCCGTGCGTGGTACGACGTGCCCTCGATCGGGGTGTTCTGGTCGTACGCCGCCTTGGGGATGCCCGGCGTCACGTACATGCCGAACTTCTCACCCAGGTTGTGGATGAAGTCGCCCAGGTTCTTCATACCGTTCGGGAACTTGCCGGTGTCGACGACCCAGCGACCGTACTGATCGACGGTGGTGCCGGGGTTCTTGATGTAGTAGTCGTCCAGGTTGATGTACTTGTAACCCGCTGACAGTAGGCCCGAGTCGTGCATCGCCTGAGCCTGAGCCTTGAGCTTGGCCTCGGTCGGGTCGTATCTGAGGGAGCTCCAGCTGCTCCACCCCATCGGCGGCGTCCGCGATGCACCGTTGTCCTGGGCTTGCGCGGGCGTCGAGCCCGTCAGGGTGGATAGGAGCAACGACGAGGCCAGGGCAATCGTCGCGACGAGCGCGCGCTTGGACATGACTCTCCTTCGAGTCGATTCACTTCACGCAGGAGTTTCAGACTGTTCTGTATTGAGCCCCAATGTTCGATCAGGTGTCAATACATCTAACAGAGCGAGCTCAAACAGACAGATTCGATCAGATTTGGCTGATGCAGTGGCTGTAGTTCGTTGATTGGTGGGTCGTCGTTGCTGGTCAAGTAGTTTCTGTGGCGGTGATGTTGTTCCAGCGGGGGTGGGCTTGGGCGGCCTGGCGCTTGCCCCCGCGCTCTCCGCACACCTCAGCGCGCTCCGTGTTCCGCGCACCACGCCGCCGAGCCCGATCGTCCGCGCCCGCTGACGCCTGTCACGGATCTCCCACCGGCGTGGACGGAACATCGGACCAGACGCCGTCGCAAGGAGTACCACTCGCCATGGAAGTTTCGGCTGCCTCCTCATCTTCAACAGCGCCCGCCATCGTGACGTTGGCCTTCTTCGTCCTTGTGGCCTATCTCGTCAGCGCGCTGCGGACCACCCAACGCCCCGTCGGAGTGATCACAGCAATCGCGGGCCTAGTAGGAGCCCTTCCTGCAATCCTCTACGCCCTGCACTACGCCGCAAACACCGGAGTGGTCGACCCCGCAAGCTACTTTCCGCGGGCGACAATCCCGCCAATTCATGCTGATAAGCGGCAGTACACGCAAGGCGCGCAGCGGGACTGGAATCCCGTCGCGACGGGATGGCGGGCCGCATAGGCGGTCCGCCATCATCAGCGCGCCGGGGCAGGAACGTCCGTGCGAGGCCACTCGCTAGGTCGGGCGGCCTGGCACGGAAACGTGGAACGCACAACGCTTGCGGCTACTCCAGTACCTCCATCCAGGTCACCGGCGGCTGGAACTCTACGCAGACCACTGCTGCAAACTCCACCAGTGGCGCTCACGCTCCCTGTGGGGCTCGAAAAGTCATCGCTGCTGGTCAGGGTGGTGTTTGTGCGGTTGGTGGCAGGATGTGCGGGTGATCGTTCCGTTGCTGTACCGCGCTACTCGCACCTTGCTGGCGATGCCAGGGGTGTTGCTGCGTCGGGCTACGGTGACGGGTGCCGAGTTGTTGGTCCTGCGGCATGAGAATGCGGTGCTGCGGCGTCAGGTCACAGGTCGGGTGCGCTACGAGCCGGCTGACGGTTGTGCCTGACCGCGTTGTCCTCGCTGGTACCGCGTCGTCGGTGGGCAGAGGGGTCCAGGTCCGCGACGACTGCGACTCTCATCTCGAAGCGCTCGAAGAATCCGCGGTACCGCGCGATGCTGCCTTTCCCTTCGACCTTGGCGATCGCGGCACCATGCTTGTCGAAGTCCCACTCCGGGTTGAGGGTCCGCGCGATGTGAGGGATGAGGGTTCGGTCACTTGGGCCCTCCACGAGGAGCACGGAGGTGGCGAAGAACGCCGTCTCGTTGTTCTCATGCGTGATGATCTCAAACTGATCGCAGGCACCCATGTCGGACAAATCGATCACGCAGGCCCGGCTCGCCGGCGGCTTCAGCGTGTGATCCTTGACGATCTTCACGAAAGTGCCGGTCGCTCCCGGTGCGCTGAAAGCCGACGAGTGGGTGCTGACCAGCACATCGTTGTAGCCGGAGAAGACGGTCAGTGCCTCGAAGAGCTTGCGCTGCGCCTGTGGATGCAGGAACACCTCTGGCTCCTCAAACAGCAGCAGACAAGGCTGTTGCGCGCTGTCTGACCGGGTCGGATTCGCGGTTTTCAGGTCCACGTAGGCACGCAGGATGGCGAATGCCACCGACCTGCGCAGGCCGTCACCTTTGGTCTTGAATGTGCCGCTGATACCGTCATTGACGACGATCTGCGCCTCCTCCAGCAGGCTACGCAGCCGCGGCGGGGGAATCTCCAAGCGAACACTCGCACGGGGGAAGGACTCCTGGAGGTTACGCTGAATCAGCGATTCGATCTCGCGCACCTCCCGCAATCGGTCATCCGACTCGCTGCCGTCCGCCTGTGACACGACGTTCAGCTGGCCTCGAAGCAGATCGAAGGATGCTTCCAGTTGCGGAAGTTGATGCGCGATGTCCTCGAACAGGATGGACAGCAGCCGTCCGAACGTTGCTGTCGAACTGGTCTTGGGATCATCGTTGAGTTCCTTGACGGCCGGGATATAGATCGGTTCCGGCAGCAGGGGAGCCACAGACTTATCCAAGCCGGTCATCAGTGAGTCGTCGCCGGTGGTGTACTCCTCGTCCCCAAGGGCTGCGACGTGCTCGGCCCATTCCCGCCTGACAGCGGCACGGTTGATCTTGCCGGACAGCTTGGCGAAGATCTCCGGGTAGGTGTACTTAACGTTTTCCTCAAGCTCCTCGGCGGTGATTTTGGGCCTGAGTACCTCCTCCAGGACTCCCTTTCGGAAGCGCGGCTCACTCGGCACTTTCCGGACCACCCACATCCCGCCCTTGCCGGAGCCCTCGTACGTCCGCGCCAGCGTCAGACGTCCGTCCGCGATCACAGGTTCGATGCGCAAGCGGTGGCTCACTTCAAGGCGCTGCAGGTCTGCCGCACCGATGCCAGCGAAAGTAAGCTGGATGCGGATGGGCCGCACCGGGTTCAAGAAGTCGGTGTCGACCGCTGAGCTTGAGCGAAGGAACATGTTGAGGGCCTGGAACACCGACGACTTCCCTGCGTTATTTTCGCCGATGAGGCAGCCGAATCGGGAGAATGGCATGTCCACGTGGCTCAGCCCGCGGAAGTTGTCGATCCTGATGTGTTCGAGGCGCGTGGTGCTCCAGGGAAAGATCAAGTAGAGCGAACATCGTAGAGCCCCACATGACGCCGCCGCCGGACTTAACCCAGATTGACCCTCGCGTCCGAAGCGGTCTCGCCGGGTCGGCGGGGCTACGGCAATGGCCTCCATTTTGCGCAAGACACAGGGCAAGCCGCTGGGTCGTAGGCCGTGTTTCAAAAGATCTTGAGTAGTGGATCAAGATCATGGTGGGGTGATACGTCGCCATGAACTGTTCGATGTCGAGTGGGAGTTCGTCCGGCGCTGCTGCCCGTGTCGCCGCGAGGCAGGAGGCGGGCGGACGACCGCACCGTGCTCAACGGCATCGTGTGGAAGTTCCGTACCGGAACGGCTTGGCGTGATGTGCCCGACCGATACGGCCCGTGGGCCACGCTGCACACCCGTTTCCGCCGGTGGGCTCTGGACGGCACGTTCGAACAGATGCTCCAGGCCGCCCAAGCGTGAGCGGACGCGGCCGGCGCTATCGACTGGCTCGTGTCGGTCGACTCCACCGTGGTCCGCGCCCACCAGCACGCCGCCGGGGCGCGAAAAGGTGCCTCTATGGTTTTCGTCAAGCGGTAACCGGTGTGGGTGGTTGGTAGAAGGTGCCGTCGCGGAGCATGGCGACGCGGACGTCGATGCGGCGTCGGGCGAGTGCGATGAGGGCGGCGATGTGGTGTTTTCCCTCGCGGCGTTTGCGGTCGTAGTAGGCGCGTGACTCGGGTTGGGACAGTCGGGGCGGTCGTAGTCGGCGAGGCGGACCATCTGCGCCCGAAGCGGCGAGGTCTGCCGCGTTGGCGGGCGTTCGGACGGCTCCGGCGATCGGCTGGGTCGGCACGCCACGCCGGATCACTCTTCGGCGCCAGGCGTGCAGGGGCGCGGGAGCCGGGCGGCAGCCGGGTCATTACCAGGGACTGACGCCCTCCGCGTCGAAGAAGGTGCCGGTGGGTCCGGCGGGGGTGAGCAGTGCCGCCTGAACGATGGGAGCGGCGCCCTGCTCGACGCTCTGGAAGCCCTGGAACTTGTTGAGGTCGGTGGCGGTGGGACCGGGGTCGACGACGTTGATGCGCAGTTGGGGGAAGGCGCGAGCGTACTGGACGGTCAGCATCGACACCGCTGCTTTGGACGTCGGGTAGGCCAGGAGGTTGGGCACGCGGGATTCGGCGCGTTCGGGGTCGTGGACGCGGGCGAAGGATCCCAGGCCGCTGCCCACGTTGACGACGACGCCGTTGGTGCTGCGCTGAAGGAGGGGGAGGAAGGCGTGCAGGACGCGGACAAGGCCCACCACGTTGGTGTCCAGCACCGTGGCCATGTCCGCACCGGTGCACTCTCCCAGCGGTTTTTGTCCTCCGCCGTTGATGCCGGCGTTGTTGACCAGGACATCGAGCACCCCGTGTTCGGCGCTGAGGTGCGCGGCGGCGGCCTGGACGGAGGCGTCGTCGGTGACGTCCAGGACCAGAGGCGCCGCGCCCAGTTCCTTCGCGGCGCGCTGGGCGTTGTCAAGGTTGCGGGCGGCGGCATAAACAGTGTGGCCGGCGGCGACGAGCTGGCGTGCGGTCTCGAAACCCAGGCCCTTGTTGGCCCCGGTGATCAGCGTGGTGGTCATGGGGTCGAGTCTGCGGTGCGCTGCAGGCCGGGGGCCAGGGATGCTTCTTCCTGGTAACGGGAGTACCAGGCTGCTGTCGCCCTCGTGCGACGATGGGTGTGTGGGTGCATCGGGTGAGCTGGCCGCCGTTCTGCGGGTGTGGCGTGAGCGGCTGACACCGCGCGCGGTGGGTCTGCCGGAAAACACCGGACGGCGCACCAGTGGGTTGCGGCGTGAGGAGTTGGCCGTTGTGGCCGGGGTGTCGGCGGACTACATCGTGCGCTTGGAACAAGGCCGGTCCGCCGCGCCGTCCGCGCAGGTGTGCGCTGCGCTCGCCCGTGCGCTGCAGCTCAGCGACGCCGAACAGGAACACTTGTTGCGGCTGGCTGGTCATGCCACCGGCGGCGGGCGTATCAGCCGGTTGGTGCCCTCGAGTATTCGCCGTCTGGTGGAACGCGACGGCGACCGGCCAGTCGCCGTCTTCGACGCCATGTGGTCGCTGCTGCTGTGGAACCCGATGTGGGCGGCGCTGATGGGGGATCCTTCCCAGCTGCGGGAGAGCGAGCGCAACGTCCTGTGGCTGCACTTTGCCGGCATCTCGGATTGCCACGTCCGCCGGTCGGGCGAGACCGAAGCTTTCGACGCTTCCATGGTCGCTGACCTGCGGCGTAGCACCGGCCGCTACCCTGATGAACCCCAGCTGCATCATCTCATTGCACGGCTGAACGAGGAGAGTGCGTCCTTTCGTGAACTGTGGCAGCGCCACGAGGTCGCCGAACACGGCCCGACCGCCAAGACGATCGCCCACCCCGGCGTGGGACGGCTTGACTTGGACTGCGACATTCTCAGCACCCAGCGGCAGGATCTGCGCATCGTGATGTACACCGCCGAACCCGGCAGTGACTCCGACAGCAAACTCGCCCTGCTCGCCACCATCGGCACCCAGCATTTGCTGAGCAGACCCGAAGCTTCGGGAATCAGGGCTCTGCCTCAGGACGACTGAGCCGGCGGGGTGTGTTGCGCACGATGACGGTCCGAGCCTCGGGTGCTCCCGCCCAGCCGGCCGCCTTCGCCGTCGTTCAGCGCTGGCCGGTGTGGCGGGCCCGACGGGTGGCGGTGCGGAGGTCGGCGGTGACGGGTTGGCCGTGGCCGGGCAGGAGATGGGTCACGGTGGTCAGTTCGTCCAATCGGTCGAGGGAGGTCAGGGCGGCGTGGCTGTCGTGGGTGAAACCGCGGCAGACCAGGGTGGGGCCGGTGTGTCCGGTCAGGCCGTCGTGGGTGACGAGGGCGTCGCCGGTGAAGAGCAGTCCGCGTTCGGGGAACAGATATGCGGTGCTGCCCTGGGTGTGGCCGGGCAGGAGGACGGGCTGCGGTCTACCGGGGACGCCGTCCAGCCGCCGGTCGGCGTCGAAGACACGTACAGCGGGAACGGCGGGAGCCGTGAAGGCCCCCTTGCGGGCGAGGTGCAGCGGGGTGGTGATCGCGGCGGGTCGGCGTAGGAGATAGGGCAGCATGGAGCGTTCCGGTTTGGCGTGGCGCAGGGCGCTGCGCGGGCCGTCTCGCAGAATCGCGGCGTCGTGTTCGTGGATCCAGATGTCGGCGCCGGCCTGCCGCAGCCAGAAGGCGGGGATGGAGGAGATGAAGGTGGTCACCGGGAGCAGGATGTCCAGCCGGGAGCCGCGCAACCAGCCGGAGAGGACCCCGAGGAAGGTGCCGGCGGCGAAGCTGACGACGGTGGCGATGCCGGCCAGGGCGACGGTCCAGGGGAGGCTGTTCTGCAGGATGGTCAACACAGGGGTGGGGTAGTTGGAGAAGGAGATGCCCAGGTCGCCGCCGAGCAGATGGCTCCAGTAGCCGGTGTACTGGCTCCACAGGCTCTGGTGCTTGTCCAGTCCGAACAGTACGTAGAGCGAGGCGATCGACTTCGGGTCGATCTGGCCGCGGTTCTTGTTGATCAGCGACATCACCGGGTCGCCGGGGATCAGCCGGGGGATGAAGAAATTGACGGTGATCGCCGCCCACGCGGTGAACACGTAGAAGAAGAGCCGCTGCAGGAAGTACTTCACCGTGTCGCCTCCGTGCCGGCGGCCACCGGTGCTGTCGCGGTGGCCCGGGTCCCGTCGAACAGCCAGCAGGCCGCCCAGTGTGGGGTAACCGGGGCGGCTGCGGGGGCGGCGCTGCGCAGCGGGACCTCGAATCGGGGCGGCAGTTCGCTACGACAGATGTCCATGGCCTTGGGGCAGCGCGGATTGAAGCGGCATCCGGCCGGCGGGTCGATCAGGCTGGGCGGCTCGCCACCATCGGTGTCCTCGGTGCCCGCCCCCAGGCTGTGCTCGTTCAAGACCCGATCGGGGTCGGGGGCGGAGCTGATCAGCAGCTGGGTGTAGGGATGGGCCGGGAACTGGGTGACGGTCTCGCTGTCGCCGCCTTCCACCATCCGGCCCGCGTACATCACCATGGTGTCATCCGCGAAGTAGCGGGCTGAGGCGATGTCGTGGGTGATGTAAAGGATGGCCAAACTCAGCCGGTCCTTGAGGTCGCGCAGAAGATTGAGCACGCCCAGCCGGATCGAGACGTCCAGCATGGAAACCGGTTCATCGGCGAGCAGGACCTCCGGGTCGGCCGCCAGGGCGCGGGCGATAGCGACTCGCTGGCGCTGGCCGCCGGACAGCTCGTGCGGGAACTTGTCGAGATAGCGGGTGGCCGGGATCAGTTGGACCCGCTCCAGGAGCTGCTCCAACGCCTGTTGCAGTTCGGCGGCGCGATTCGTACCTCGTCCGCTGCCGGCGTTGTCGTGGATCCGCAGCGCCCGGGTCAGGTGGTAGCGGATGGTGTGCACCGGGTTGAGTGAGGCGAACGGATCCTGGAAGATCATCTGGACCTTGCGGTTGTACGCTCGGAAGCGCCGTCCGCCGCGCACCGTCACCGACTGGCCGTGCAGTCGGATGTCGCCACCGGTGCGCGGGTAGAGCTGTGCGAGCAGCCGTGCCACGGTGGACTTCCCCGATCCGGACTCACCGACGAGCGCAGTCACCCGCCCCCTGCGGAGCTTCAGGCTGACGTCGTCGACGGCGTGCACTACCCGTGGAGCGCGCGTCATGGCCTGCCGGCCACTGCGGCGCATCGCGAAGTGCTTGGTGAGGCCGTCGGCCTCAAGGACGGTCTCATGGTCCGGTGGCGCCGGAGGAGAGGACGTTTGGTGCAACGTCATGCCCGGATTCCCATCATGGTAGGTACCTTCCGGTCCTCCACCCCGGAGCGGGGGAGGGACCGGAAGGGGCGAACTGTGGACGGGTGCTTCGTTACTTGGTGGCGGGCGTGAGGTGCAGCACCACGTCCAGGGCCCCCGGGATGGTCGGCTGGGCGCCCGCGTAGGTGTTGTTGTCGTCCGGCCAGCCGATCCAGTTCTTGGTGGAGTACTCGCCGCCGACGTTGCCGGCCGAGGTAGCGATCATCGGGACGTCGTTGACCATGATGTCCTGGAGGACCAGCATGGCCTTGGTCCGGCCCGCCTCGTCGGGGGCGTTGGCGTAGTCCTTGAGCGCCTGGGTAGCGGCCGGGTTGTTGTAGCGGCCGTAGTTGCCCCCGGGGCTGTCGGTGCCGATCGGCTTGAGGACGGTGCCGTCCATGATGTTCTGGTACATGTCGTACGGGGTGGATCCGCCGTTGCTCCAGTGCATCGCGGCCTGGAAGTTGCCGGTGCCCATGTTCTTGCCCCAAGCGTTCTCGTCGGCCTTGTCGATGGTGGCCTTGATACCGATCTGGGACAGGTTGTCTGCGATGATCGTGAGCGCGGTCTGGTAGTCGGACCAGCCCGCCGGGTCGGTGAGGGCGATCGTGACCGGCTTACCGCTGGGGGCCGTCAGCACACCGCCCGCCAGCTTGTAGCCGGCAGCGGCCAGCAGGGCCTTGGCCCCCTCCAGGTCGACCTTCTGGGTCTTGTCCTTGTACTTGGCGTCGATGAACGGCACGCCAGCCGGCGTGGGCAGCCCGGTGACGCTGTCGACCAGGGGCTTGAAGTAGCCGGCTTCTGCCTGATTGAAGATGTCATCCCGGTTGATCACCAGGGACATCGCCTTGCGCAGCTTGGCGTCGTTGAACGGCGCGACGGTGGTGTTGATCCACAGGCCGTCCGCGCTCAAACTGGGCGGGAAGAACAGGTGGTTGTGGGCCCGGTCCTTCGCCACGTAGACCGTCTTGGCGTTGGGGATGAAGACGTAACTCCACTCGGCCGCTCCGCTGGTCAGTGCGGTGGTCATCGAGTCGTTGCCGACGTAGGAGGTGTAGAGCAGTTTCTTCACCTTGGGCGGGGTCTGCCAGTACCCGCTGGAGCGCAGGCTCAAGGTGGCGTTCTGGGTGGTGATGGAGTCCAGGGTGTACGGGCCGGTGCCGACGGGCTTGGCCACCACGTCCTTGGTCGGGTCGGCCATCTTCGACCAGATCGCCTTGGGCACCACGAAGGTCTTCAGGACCTTGGCCTGGGTGACGAACTGGGAGACGTTGAAGCCCACGGTCACCGTGTTGCCGCCACTGGCGACCGAGGCTATGTCCAGGCCGTTGAAGTTCAGGCCGGAGTTGTCTTTCAGGAGTTGGAAGGAGTAGGCGACGTCGTCGGCGGTCATGGCGGTGCCGTCGGAGAACTTCACGCCGTCACGGACGGTGAAGACAACGGACTTGTAGTCCGGGCTCCAGACCCACTTGGTGGCGAGCCACGGCTTGGCCGGGTCGACCGGCTTGGCGTCGTTCACCATGCCGAGCGGCTCATAGATCATGAAACGGTAGCCGAGCCCCGCGGCGGCCGAGGAGTTGAGGTACGGGTTGCTATTGGCGGTCAGCGCGTTGTTCGGCATGCCGATCTTCAGAACCGAGGCGGCAGTACCGGAAGCTCCGGCCGTATTCCCCGCGTTGGTGCTGCTGCAGGCCGCGAGCGCGGTGAGCGCCAGACTGCTGGCAAGTGTCACGGTGATGGTGCGGCGTATACGCATGGATCCCCACTTCAAGGAAGTCAGCTGAGGGTTGACCGGGGTGGAGCCGAGGGTTGCGGATGGTGCTTCTTTTGGTGCCTTTTGAGGCGAGATGTGCGCCTGAGTATGTCGAGCAGCGCGTCAGGGCGCGCGGGGCGATCCCTGGCCTGGCCGCGGGGGGTGTCTGTGGGAGCGGGGCCCTACACGGGGTCGGACTGCGGTCGGGTCACAGGCTTGGGTCGCGCCGGGGTCGGGTGGAGTCCCGGACGACCAGGTGGGTGGGCAGGACGGTGGCTGCGGTGGGCAGGTCCGTGCCCTTGAAATGTGCGAGAAGCATGCGGGCGGCTGCGTCGCCCATCTCGCGCAGTGGTTGGTGCACGGTGGTGAGCGCCGGGTCGCTGTACGAGGCGAGCGGGACATCGTCGAAGCCGACGACGGCCACGTCCTGCGGAACGCGCAGGCCCGCCTCGCGCAGGGCGTGCAGAGCGCCCGTTGCGGAGAGGTCGTTCTGGGCGAACACGGCGTCGAAACTCATCCCCGCGCCCAGGATCGTGTTGACGGCGGACCGTCCCAGCTCGAAGGTGAAGTCACCGACCACGACCTGCTCGGGGTTCAGGGGTAGTCCTGCCTCCGCGTAGGCCTCGGTGAATCCGGCGAGCCGTTCCCGGGCGCAACCGAAGTTCATCGGCCCAGTGATCACAACGGGCCGATTCCTGCCGAGTTCCAGCAGGTGCAGGCCCGCCTGGGTGCCGCCGCTGCGGTCGGTGGTGGCGACGGAGGGGAAGAGCGGCCGGTGGCCGCGGTCGTCGATCAGGACGACCGGCAGGCCGGCGTCGTGCAGTTCGGTGATGTACTCGAGGGTTCCTTCGGGTTCGATCACCAGGAGTCCGTCGAAGGACTTCGCCGACACCTGCTGGGCGAAGCGGCGGAGCGACTCCTCGCCCCGGTCGCAGGTGAACAGCAGCAGTCCGAACCCCTCGGCCTCCACGACGTCTATCACGCCCTGGAGCACCTGGCCGATCCACGGCCAAGTCAGTGAGGGGACCAGCATGCCGACGATCTGCGTGCGGCCACGGGCCAGTCCGACGGCGCCCGCACTGGGGACGTATCCCAGCTCGGCGATCACCTGACGAACTCGTTCGGCGGTAGCCGCGTTGAGTTCGCCCTTGCCGTTGAGGACCCGGGACACCGTGGTCTTGCTCACTCCGGCGCGGGATGCCACGTCGGCGATGGTGATGGGCACGTCCGCCTCCGTTGGTGTCGCACTGCACTGGTGGGCTACAGGAACCTGTAGCGCTCCTCAGTTCGAAGACGGGTTCCGCAACCGGTTCCGCAACCGGTTCCGAGGCGGAGTCAAGCAGGGTAATCTCCGTCACGTCAATCACGTTTCGGCAACAAACAATTAACACAGGAGAGCGCTCTCCCCCCCGGAACCCCCGCCCTCGGTCCGTTTTGCTGTCAAGACTCGACGTCAACGCACTTGCGGGGATGCTCCGGTCTCCACCTCTCGTGGCGCGGCGAACCTGCCAGTTGGTCTTGACGCTCACGGAGAAATGGCGCGAGACTCCCATCAGGAGAGCGCTCTCCCACTGGCGTTTCGCATCGCGGCGCCCCTACAGCATCTCGCCGACTGTCCTGCCGCTCCTCCGACTGGAGAACCATGACGACCCGTCTCGACCGAGTGTCGGTGCCCGAGTCGGCGCGCATCGACTCCCGCTTTCCCACCGACTTCCTCTGGGGCGTCGTCACCTCGCCCTACCAGATCGGAGGCGCGGCGTTCGAGGACGGCCGGATGGCCTACATCTGGGACACCTTCAGCCGCGTCCCGGGAGCCGTCCTGGGCGGCCACAACGGCGACATCGCCTGCGCCCATTACCACCGGATGCACGAGGACGTGGACCTAGTCGCCGGGCTCGGCGTCGCTCCTACCGCTTCTCGCTGTCCTGGCCCCGAATCCAGCCCGGCGGCCGGGGCCCGGCGAACCGGCGTGGCCTGGACTTCTACGATCGCCTGGTGGACCGACTGCTGGGACGCGGTGCGCTGCCTTGGGCCACCCTGTGTGCGGCTCGGCCGCGAGTACCCGGCCGTCCCGCTCTACGTCACCGAGAACGGTGCGGCGTTCGACGACGCCGCACCCGACCAGGACGGACTGGTCCATGACGCAGACCGCGCCGCGTACTTCCGCGAGTACCTGGACGCCGTCGCCGACGCCCGTGCCGACGCAGCCGACGTCCGGGGCTACTTCGCCTGCTCACTGCTGGACAACTTCGAGTGGGGCTACGGCTATGGCAAGCGCTTCGGCATCGTCCACGTCGACTACGGGACCCAGGTGAGCATCGTCAAACAGAGCGGTCGCTGGTTCAGCGACGCCATCTCGGGCAACCGCAAGGGCTGACCGCCCGCTCCGCTCCTACCGCCGCCATGCCCCGCACCGCCCGCAGGGGCCCCGCAGGGCCACCGCGTTCTACGTGTACTTCCCATGTGTCACCCCCGAGAGGAATTTCTGTGCGCATCGAGCTCCGTGACGGCATATTGCACACCGACGGCGTTCCCGGCCTGCTCGCCACTGCCGACTACCCGTACTACCGGGACCACGCGTCGGTGTGGCGAAAGCGGTTGCGCACCTTGCGCGACGAAACCGGCATCCGCGTGATCAGCAGTTACATCCCCTGGCGGCACCACCAGCCGGACGCCGACTCGCCGCCGGACTTCACCGGCGCCACCCGCCCCGACCGCGACCTGCTCGGCTTCCTGAGGATCTGCGCGGAACTGGGGCTCAGCGTGATCGCCAAGCCCGGCCCGTTCATCCACGCCGAGACCAACTACGGAGGTCTGCCGGACTGGATCTGCCCGCTGACCAACCCGCGGGTCGAGGCCACCCTCGATGCCGACGGCGAGAGGGTCTGCTGGAACGGTTCGCGACGCGGTGCGGACGGTGCGATGGAGCGCTGGCCGCTGCCAGCCCCGCTCGGCGCGCACTTCGCGGCCCGGGTCGGCGAGTGGATGAGCGCCGTCGACAAGGAGGTACTGCGGGCCACCACCGCCCCGGACGGACCGGTGGTACTGGTCCAAATCGCCAATGAGGGCCTGTTCACCGACGGGGCGCAGCCGCTCTGGTCCTACGACTACAGCGCGCCCGGCCTGGCGTTCTTCCACAGCGGCCTGGCCCAGCACTACGCAACGCTGGACGCGTACAACGAGATCCACGGCACCCGGCATCAGGACTGGACCGCGATCGAGCCGCCACGTAAGCCGCGTAGCCCCGGCGACCCCGGCACTCCCGCCGAGCAGCTGGCCCTCGCCGACTGGGGCCGCTACCATTCCGAACTGCTTTCCGAGGCCTACTACAGTTGGACCGAGGCTCTGTCTCCCACCGTGCCGGTGCTGGTCAACCTCAATCCTCCAGCCGAGCACCACCACTCCTTTGATGACTGGCTGACCCGGGTCCGTCCGGAGACCTGGAACGGCATCGGCTACGGGTTCACCAATTGGATGGGCGTGGTGTCGACCGACCACACCGCGCACGCTCGTTACGTGATCGCCGCGAAGCGCGCGGCCGGACCCAATTTGGAGGAGAACTGGGGGTTTTCCGAGCTCTACGACCGCGCCTACGCGGCCGGGGCGACCAGCTTTCACCAGAGTCTGCTTGCCCTGGCGGCGGGGGCGACCGGCATCAACGTCTACACCGGCATAGCAACCTCGGACTGGGGCGAGGACCTGGACGTGATGCACACCCCGCCGTATCCGGACTGTCCGCCGATTGATGCCCAGGGCCGACCCACCCAGAAGGCCGCCACCGTTCGGATGCTGGTCGACTATTTCGACGCCCACGGTGCCGAGTTCCTGGCTGCCGAGCAGGTCACCGGGGCCAGTTGGGCGCTCTACGCCCCGTACGCGGCGGTCGCAGCATGGTCCCCCGAAACGAATCACAGCGCGAACGACGCCGGCGCTGCTTGCGGTCGTCCGCTGCGGGCCTTCCACGATGCGATGCGCGCCGCTGGAAGGGATTACCGGATCGTCGACCTGGAGAGTGCGAACCGGGAAACCCTGGCCGCGCATCCGCATCTGGTGCTGCACGGCGGTCCGTTTATGCACCGCCGGGTTCAGCAACTGCTCGCGGATCACCTGGCGGACGGTCAAACACTCGAACTACACGGTCAGGGACCGCTGTTGGATGAATTGCTGCGCCCCTGCACGCTGCTCATCGACGCGCTGGCGGCGAAGACCCCGCAGCGCCCGCAGGCCGTCGGCTTCCCCGTAATCAGTACCGGCAGCGCGGACGCCTACTGGCGCACCGTCAGCCCGGACACCGGTCACCTGACCGTGTTGGTCCAGAGCGACAACGAGGGCCCGGTCACCGTCGATTTGCCGCTCGGCGCGGGCCGCACCGCCACCGTGCGCATCGACGCCGCCAGGGGTGGCGCGGCGGTCATCCGGATCGCGGCGGGAGAGTTGGACGACTTCCTGGTCATCGGCCTGAACCCGTTCCTGGACTCCGCGGTGGCACCGTCTGTCTCACTGGACGGCATCACGGTCGACGCGGCCGGCGCGTGCGACTTCGCCCGGGTGAACGGGGAGACCCGTACGCTGACGCACTGAAAGAGACCGGCGTGCGGCGCGAGCCGTCCGGTGTCCTGTGGGCCGGGCGGCGGTGGACTTGTGACTTCGTCGTTCCTTTAGGGCAGCCGATCCTACGGCTGCAAGTCGTCCGGACACCCTCCAGGTGAGCGGTGGGCCGGTGCGGCGGTGTTTGGCCACAACACTGTGTGCGGGGGTGCTGAGCGCGCAGGGGCGCTCCACCGTAGTGGGACCGCTGTCTGGACGTTCGGGGCGCCTCAGTCTCTGGTTGTCGTTGACGGGGCACGCGCAGGACGTGACGCTCAGCGTTTGGCCGCAGGGGGCGCGGCGTCGGTCGAACTGACGGTCTCGATGAGGCTTTGTGCAGCCAGTCGGGGCCGCGGACGGTGTTCATGCAACAGGGGTTCTTGAGGAACGGCGGATGCCGGCGCCGGGATCAGGCTTCCTTCCAGCAGATCAGGATCGTGGTGGCCACCGTGCGGGCAGCTACCGCACGCTCCCGGGGCGGCACACCGACGCGCGACGGCAGGGCGCTGACATCGACGACCAGAACGGTGGTGTCCTTGCGGACGATTACCGTCCCGTCGGGCTCTTGGAACGCCGCGTCACCCATGCCGATCAGGGGCGTGGTGGACCGTGCCGTGCCGCGCCGCGCTTGGAACCAGGCGGTCGTGGCCGCGGCGTCGGGGAGGTCCTTGACAGAGAGCTGCAGTGTGCCATTCGGGTAGTGGTATGCGCAGGCGTAGAGTCGGTCCGTCCAGGTCGGTGCGAGTGGCTGGGTCAGTGTCAGGCCGAGCGCGCCGGAGATTTCCTCCTTGGCGTCGACGGTGCAGATCAGGTGGGCCGCGTCCGAAGGACCGTTCCAGCTCGGGATGCCGCTGGCGGCTTTCACCTTCGCGTTCGCCGTGCTGGGTGCGGCGGCGGGAGTCGCGGTGGAGCCCTGGGCGGCGCAGCCACTTGCGCTGAGTGCGAGGAGTACCGCTGCGGTCGGCAGTACGAGGCGGTAGGCGGGGTGGGGGTGCTTCTGCATGCCGGCTCCAGCCCGTTGGTCGCTAGGTACAGGGTGGGGCTTCCGTCCCACCCGCTGTGCGCGGGTGGGACGGAAGCCCGGTGATGATGCTGTGCCAGGTTTCCGATCAGGGCAGTTGGTACTGGGCGTTGAGGACGGCGCCCTTCTGCGGGAAGGCCTGGTCGTAGCCGTGGTCGTCGCACTGGAGTCCGCCGACGATGCAGTGGGTGATCATCGCGGCGAGCGTCCTGGTGTCCCAGGCGTTGAAGAAGTCGTAGTGGAAGGAGAAGCCCCGTCCACTGGACAGGTGGACCTGGGACATGTCGCCGCTGACCGGGAACGCCATTTTGAACTCGATCATCGGCAGGGCGACGGGGTGGTCGGTGGGGCAGACGCCGTTGACCGGGTAGGCCATGTGGCTCTTGTGGTCGGGGGTGTCCAGGTAGAGGCCGTTCCAGCAGCTGGGAGCCTGCATCCGGATCTCCAGATTGCTGCCCGCGTCACAGGTCACGGGGATGTCGATGCTGTTGTAGGTGTTGCCGCACTCCCATCCGGCGACGTAGCCGGGGTCGGTGGCGAACTGGGTTGCGGTGGCCTTGGGGCTGCCGACCAGGAAGCGCAGTCCGGTGGGGAAGGGACGGACGCTGGTGTAGTCGTTGATGCCGGTCTTGTAGTAGATCGTCTGGGTGCCGACGGGCAGGATCTGCTGGGCGCCGTTGAGGACGGTGGGCATCCAGTAGCCGGACTTGTCACCGGGCGCGTTGCAGGTGGTGGTGCCTGCTGCCAGGGAGGCGTCCGTGGTGTTGGCGTTGGTGGTGGTGTTCCCGAGGAAGGTGTGCAGGTGTGAGGCACCGGCCTGGCCGGGGTACACGATCGGGTCGTCAGGCAGCACGTGGTTGGAGCTGCACTGCGCCTGGAACTCGTGGAAGTAGGCGTGGGGCGGGTTGTAGGTGGACGGGGTCACACCGGTGATCTGCGGTTGTGCCAGAACGTATCCCGTGGTGGGCGCGACGGCGCTGCCGTAGACCTTGAACTCGTACAGGGAGTAGCCGTACTGGGTACCGCGGGCCGTACCCAGCATCCGGATGTAGCGCCCGGCTCCGGTCACGTTGAGGACTTGGTTGCCTCCGGTGCTGGTCGTGGTGGAGTAGATCGTGGTCCAGGCTGCGGCGTCGTCGGAGGTCTGGATCTGGTAACTCTTGGCGTACGCGGTCTCCCAGTCCAGCTCGACCTGGTTGACCGTGGCGCCGGCGCCCAGGTCGATCTGGATCCACTGCGGGTCGCTCCACGCGCTGGCCCAACGCGTGGTCGAGTCACCGTCGACGACCGCACCGGCGGGGGTCTGGGCGCTCTCGATGGAGGAGGCGGTCGCCGGGCGGGACTGTGAGATCAGCGTCCCGGCGGCACTGGCAGTGCTGAGTGCGCCACCGATGCCGAGCATCGACAGCAGGGAGAACAGCACCGCGAGGGTGACGGACAAGGCGGTGCGCCTGAGGCGGCGGGGACGCTGGGTCCACCGTCCGGCGAGAAGGGGGCGGGGCCTCATGAGACCTACCAATCCAAAGGGGGTGAGTGGGGGTGTGCGCCGTCCGGGGCCTTCGCTGCCTGCGCGGTTCGGGCCCCGGACGGTCGTCTTCTCACCTGACTCAGCTGTAGACGCCGAACTCGTACAGCGAGTAGCCGTATGCGGTGCCACGCTGGGTGAGGTTCAGCCGCACGTAGCGGCCTGTCGCGGCGACGTCGAAGTCGTCGATGCCTCCGGATCCGGTGGTGGTCGAGTAGACGTTGGTCCAGTTGGTGCCGTCATTGGAGACCTGGACCTGGTACGCCTTGCCGTACCCGGCTTCCCAGCCGAGCTGGAAGTGTTTGATTGCCGTGCTCTGGCCGAGGTCGACCTGCAGCCACTCCGCGTCGTCCCAGTTGCTGGCCCAACGGGTGCTCCAGTCACCGTCCGTGCTCTGACCGGGGGTGAAGTTGCCGTTGGTGGTCTGGAAGGACGAGGCTGTGGTGGTCTTTCCCTTGGCTACGTTGGTGCCGTTCACGGCCGGGGCGACCACCCGGAACGAGCGGGTTTCCACCCCTACGTTGCCGTGGCCGTCGTAGGCGTATACGTATACCTTCCAGACGCCCAGGCTCTTCGGCGCGGTGACGGTGAACTGCCCGTCGCCGGTCTGGTTGAAGTTGACCTGCTGGAGCCCGCCGGTGCCGTTGACGTACTTGGTGGAGTACATGAGGTTGTAGCGGATCAGGTCGCCGTTGGGGTCGGTGGTGCTGGTGGCGACGTTGAAGGTGCCGCCGGCCGGGACGGTGGTGGTGTTGCTCAGGGTCATGCTGCTGATTACCGGCGGTGTGTTCGCCTGCGGGGCGCCGCCGTAGTTCTTGGCCACCGAGTAGTAGGCGAGGCGTTTCCAGCGCTCGGGAACCAGGTTGAACCAGATCCCGCCGAAGTCGTTCTCGGTGCCGTAGCTGAACATGGTGCCGCCCAGCGAGACCCCGGTGTGGCCGGAGATGGCGTTCCAGGATGTGGTGTAGCCGTCGCGCATCTGCTGGTCGGTCGGCTGGGTGGGAACCCCGTTGGCGTCGTTGGGCACCTCCCACTCGCCCGCGTCGCCGGCTTCGGTGACGATGTAGGGCTTGGTGTAGCCGCCGTTGGCCCAGGCGGCCTTGACCGTGCCGATGGCGCCGTAGGAGTTCACGGCCATCAGGTCCAGGGACGGGGTGTACTGCTTGTAGTAGGGCCAGGCGCCGGTGTAAGCATCGGTGGAGGTCACCGGGTGGTTGGGGTCGGCGGCGTGGATCGCCTGGACGACCTGCTCCACGTACTGGGCGTAGGCGATCCGCTGCTGTTCGACTGCCGCACCGGTGTAGTGGTCCTGGGTGGTCAGGATGACCTCGTTGCCGACGTCCCACATCAGCACACCGGGGTGGCTCTTGTAGGTGTTGACCCACTGGACGATGGTGTTCAGCGTGTTGGTCTTGTAGGCGGCGTCGTTGACGTAATCGGCGCCCTGGTTCAGCCAGAAGCCGTTGACCACTTTCAGCCCGTTGGCTGCGGCGTTGTCCAGCAGCGGCTTACTGCTCGCGTCGGTTCCCCAGGTGCGCAGGGTATTGACGCCCATCGATTTGAGGTCACGGATATACGCGTTCGCGGTGTCCGCGGACGGCCCCCAGGTGACGCCCTTGACCTGCCACGGCGAGCCGTTGACGGTCAGCTGCCAGTTGCCCTGGCTGCCGGCGACCTTGACCACGCTGGGCGTGGTCGGCACGGGCGGGTCGGTGAGCGGGGCCGGGCTGCTGCCGGTGATCTGCGCCACGGTGACGGCGCCGATGCTCAGCGTGCCACCGGAGCTGGTCGCGGCCGACGGGGAGGTGCAGCCGCAGACGGCGTTGGGGTAGGAGCCGCCGATGGACAGGTTGGCCTGCAGGTAGAAGCCGTGGCGCACAGCTGCTTCCCAGGTGGCGATGCCGACCTGGGACTCGTTGACCTGCCACACCTGGCGGCCGTCGAGGTAGAAGCGGATCTGTTCGTCGGAGGCGGTGCGGTCGATCACCTCGGAGTAGGTGTGATAGCCGGCCTGGCAGCCGGTGCAGCTGGCGAGACCGCTGGTCATGCCGTTGTACTCCTGGCAGTTGCCGTTCGGAGCGGTGCCGCAGTGCAGGGTCGCCGAAAGCTGGCTGCGGCCGTTGACGTCTTCGAGGATGTCCGCCTCGCCCATGGCCGGCCAGGTGGTGGGTGCGCCCCGGTACTGGGAGCCGACGGCCTTGAAGGCCGGCCAATAGCCGAGTCCGTTGACCGGGTTGGGCTGTTTGATGGAGGCCTGGATCAGCAGTTGCCCACCGGCGGGCGCCGCGAAGTCGCTGCGCTGGGTCTCGACCCGGCCGGAGGTCCAGTTACCGCTGCCGTCCCTGACCGCGGTCAGATTGAGGTGGTTGCCGCCGTCCAGGGAGACGTTGGCGGCTGCGTTGGTGTTGGTCTCGACCTCGCCGGTGCCGTACTTGGCCGGACCGCCGGCGTAGGCGGTGGTCCCGGTGTCGGTGATCCAGTTACCGGCCGACGGGGCACTGCCGGACCCGCCGGCGAAGTTGTCGCTCCACACGGTGTTCCAGTTACCGGGCGGGGTGGTCGGCGTGGGCGTCTCAGTCGGGGTCGGTGTGGGCGTCGGAGTGGAGGTCGTGCCCGAGGTGCCGTAAACCTGGAACTCCCACAGCGCGTAGCCGTAGCCGTTGGAGCGGGCCGTCCCGTACATCCGCACGTAGCGGCCGGTGCCGGTGACGTTGAGTGTCTCCGTGCCTCCTACTCCGGTGCTGGTGCTGTAGACGTCGGCCCAGTTGGTGGCGTCGTCAGAGACCTGAATCTTGTACGCCTTGGCGGCGTTCTCCCAGTTCAACACGATTTTGCTGATGTTCGACGAGGCTCCGAGGTCGACCTGCAGCCACTGCGGGTCAGCCCAGGCGCTGGCCCAGCGGGTCGTTCCGTCACCATCGACTGCGGCGCTGGCGGGCGTACCGGCGCCCTCGACCGAGGATGCCGTAACGGTCTTCCCCTGCGAGAGCAGAGTGTCGTCGGCGTGCGCGGTCACCGGCCCGGCGGCCAACGCGTAAAAGAACAACGACAAGGCCACAACGGCCAGCAATACGTTGCGTACCGGGGCCGACGGCCGCAACAGCGCTCGGGGCGGGGCTCCCATGCGGGACTCCTGACGGGGTGGGTGCGGGGGTGTGGAGGGGTGGGAGTGCTTTGGGAACGCTCACCCGGAGAGCGCTCTCCAACCCACGCGATGGTTGCGCCTTTGTTTCGAAGACGTCAAGAGTTTTCCCAGAAGGCCTGGTTCCGGAACTGAGTGGACATCGACACACCGGGCAAAAGGCGCAAATACGTCGTCGGGATGAGTTCTGACATGCTCACACCCTTGACGCCCCAGCCGCGCATGCGGAACCTTGACTGAGTGGGAGAGCGCTCTCACACGGTGGTGAGTGGCCGCTACGGTGTTGCATCGCGGCGTATGCCCGCTCCGCACGGGGCCCCACACGACAGCCGGGACGTCTGCCTGGCCTGACCCCGGGCAGACGTCCCCTCCAGTGCCAAACGAGCGCGTGCCGCACTACCCCGACTGCCGTACCACCAGTACCGGGTCGAACACCGCCGAGCGGGGCCCAATTACCGTGCCCTCAATGCGCTCCAGCAGTATCCGTGCCATCTCCGCGGCCATCTCCTCGACCGGCTGGCGCACCGTCGTCAGGGCCGGCCTGCACTCCGTCGCCACCCTGCTGTCGTCGAACCCGATCACACTGACGTCTTCCGGGACCCGGCGCCCGTGCTCGCGCAGGATGTGCAGCGCGCCGTGCGCCATCAGATCGTTGGCGGCGAACACCCCGTCCAGATCCGGGCGCTCCGCCAGCAGCCGCAGCATCGACGCTTCCCCGCTGGCCTGGGTGAAGTTTCCCTCCGCATGGGGCACCCATGGCTCCCCCATGCGTGCCATCGCCTCCAGGAATCCGTCCCGGCGTTCCCGGGCTGCACGGATGTCGAGCGGCCCGGAGATCATCACGACCCGGCGGCAGCCGTTGGCGGCCAGGCGTTCTGCCGCCAGGCGCGCCCCCTCGGCGTGCGCCAGATCCACGAACCCCACCGGTACCGGCCGGGTGGGCCGGGCGAACAGCACCGCGGGCACATTAGCGGCGACCAGCAGCGCGGGCAACGGATCGTCCGCATGGGTGGAGACCACCACTGCACCATCAGCGTTTCCCTGCCGCAGGAAGGACACAACCTGCCCCCGGGCCTCGGCGGTCTCCGCCAGCATCAGCACCAAGTGCATCCCCAGCGGCCGCAGGAACCCCATCAGCCCGGTAATCACCCGGCTGAAGAAGGGGTCGTTGAATGCCTGGTTGCGGAACTCCTCCTCGATTCCCTCCCCCGCACCCGAAACCACCAGCGCCACCGACCCCCTGCGCCGGGTGATCAGCGACCGGGCCGCACCGTTCGGCACGTAGCCCACCTGCGCCACCACCAGCCGTACCGCCTCCGCGATGGCCGGATCCACACTCCTGGTGCGGTTCACCACCCGCGAGACCGTCGCCCTGGACACACCCGCCAGCCGGGCAACGTCTTCCAAGGTCGGAACGGTTCCGGTCCCAACAATCGGGGTCTGTCGCGGCGTTTCCACCGTCTTGTTATAGCAGAGGAGGAAAGCGCTCTTCCGGGGTGAGCAGCGCGGTATTCGCCGAGCCACATCCATCTGGTTCACATGATTTCGGCAACCTCGCAGTGGTTTGCCACGCCGTTTTGCGGCGCTTCGCTGCCTTGACGGACGCGCCGTGCCGCGGGGTCTGCGAAGAAGCGCCGACCCAGCGGTTCAAGATCCAGCTCGCACGGCCGAACCACGATGGAGCTGCTCAGGCCGGGTATCGGCCGCGGGCGGGCTCTGCGGATGGGGTGGGAGTACTCCCCCGACGTCGTAGAAGCGTGTCCAGAGCGCAAGTCCCGGCGGGGCTCCGGCGATGAGAACGAAAGATCAGCAGAACATGACAGGTGATTCGCCGTCGTTCTGCGGCGGAGCAGGCCTTCGTGGCGTGCCTGGCGGACGTTGAAGTACACGTAGCCCATCGGGCCGCTGAACAACAGCGCGGCCGGCCGCCTTACCGGCCCCGGTGCAACCAGGGAGCTGCCGACGAGCTGGATCAGGGCGCCCCACCATGCGGGCCAGGTGCCCACGGGGATGGCGGCACCCGAGCCCCCGCTGCCGCCCAGAACGCCGAAGATCGATGCGGACGGCGTGCGAAGGGGTGCTCACTTCGAAGCTGATCTGGCAAGCGCGCTTGCCTCGAAACCTCTTCTCGTCATTCTCCCGCCAGCCCCGCCAACCAGGGCCAAGGGGACTGGGGAGCGGCTGAGGTCGCACAACAGAGTGCGGCACGGGCATTGACATGCCTTGCCAGTTCCCTCAAGACTCCCCGGGAGAGCGCTCTCCCGTCCCTGATCTCAATGTCTCTCACTTCTTCCCCACCCCAACCGTAGGAGCCAATTCCCTGTGAGGCCCACCCCCCCGCGCATGAGACCTGGTGGCGGTCTCCGCCTGCCGGCCCTACTGGCAGCTGCGGTAACCATCGCAAGTGCCGCAGTCCTGCTGCCCCTGACCAGTGCGCACGCCGCCGACAGCCTGCTCTCGCAAGACAAGACGACTACCGCCTCCAGTCAGGAGAACTACGGAACCCCGGCCGCTGACGCGGTGGACGGCGACCTCGGCACCCGCTGGTCCTCGGCAAACACCGACGCCCAGTGGCTGCAGGTCGACCTCGGCACCGTCGCCACCATCAGCAAGGTGCAGCTCAACTGGGAGAGCGCCTACGGCAAGGCCTACCAGATCCAGACGTCCAACGACGGCAACACTTGGACCACCGCGTACTCCACCACCACGGGCACGGGCGGCAACGAAACCCTCAACATCAACGGTAGCGGCCGCTACGTGCGCATGAACGGAATCACCCGCGCCACCGGCTACGGCTACTCCCTGTGGGAGTTCCAGGTTTTCGGCTCGCTGGGTGGACCCACCACTCCGCCCACCACCATGCCGCCCACGACCACCCCACCGACAACGGACTGCGGGACAGCCGACGCCGCGCAAGGTAAGCCGGTTACCGCATCCAGCGAGGAGAACTACGGCACTGCGGCCGCCAACGCGGTCGACGGCAACCTGGGTACCCGATGGTCCTCGGCGAACACCGACTCTCAGTGGCTGCAGGTCGACTTGGGTTCCTCTCAGCCGCTCTGCCAGGTCGTGCTGAATTGGGAGAGCGCCTACGGCAAGGCCTACCAGATCCAGACGTCCAACGACGGCAAGACCTGGACCACCGCGTACTCCACCACCACGGGCACGGGCGGCAGCGAAACCCTCAACATCAACGGTAGCGGCCGCTACGTGCGAATGAACGGAATCACCCGCGCCACCGGCTACGGCTACTCCCTGTGGGAGCTGGCGGTGCACACCGGCACCGGCAGCACGCCCACCAGCACCCCGACACCCACGCCGACCAGCACCCCGAGCGGGCCGCCAGTCACCGGAGGCGGCGACCTGGGCCCCAACGTCCTGGTCTACGACCCTTCCACACCGGACCTCCAGGGCAAGCTGGACGCGCTGTTCAAGCAGCAGGAGACCGCACAATTCGGTCCCGGCCGCTACCAAATCCTGCTGAAGCCGGGCACTTACAACAACCTCAACGCGCAAATCGGCTTCTACACCTCGATCTCGGGCCTGGGCCAAGACCCGGACGCCGTCAACATCAACGGCGACGTGACCGTCGACGCCGGCTGGGCCAACGGCAACGCCACGCTCAACTTCTGGCGTTCGGCCGAGAACATGCAGCTCAACCCGGTCAGCGGCACCGACCGCTGGGCCGTCGCCCAGGCCGCACCGTTCCGCAGGATGGACGTCCGCGGTGGCCTGAACCTGGACTCGGCCAGCTACGGCTGGGCCAGCGGCGGCTTCATCGCCGACAGCAAGATCTCCGGGACCGTCGGCAACTACGCGCAGCAACAGTTCTACACCCGGGACAGCTCCATCGGCGGTTGGAGCAACGGCGTCTGGAACCAGGTGTTCTCCGGCGTGCAGGGCGCCCCCGCGCAGGGTTTCCCGAACCCGACGTACACCACGCTGGACACCACCCCGATCTCCGTCGAAAAGCCCTACCTTTACCTCGACCCCAGCGGCAACTACCAGGTGTTCGTGCCGTCCAAGCGCACCGAGGCCCGTGGCGTCTCCTGGGCTAACGGCCACACCCCCGGTACGTCCCTGCCGCTGAACCAGTTCTACGTGGTCAAGGCCGGTTCCACCGCCGCGAACATCAACCAAGCGCTCTCCCAGGGTCTGAACCTGCTGTTCACCCCAGGCATCTACCACGTCGACCAGAGCATCAACATCACCCGCCCGAACACCGTGGTCCTCGGCCTCGGCGAGGCAACCATCGTTCCCGACAACGGGGTCGTCCCGATCAAGGTCGCGGACGTGAACGGCGTACGCGTAGCCGGCCTGCTACTGGACGCTGGACCGGTCAACTCCCCGCAGATGATCCAGATCGGCACCCCCGGCTCGACGGCCGACCACTCCGCCGACCCAACCGTCATCTCTGACGTGTTCGTCCGCATCGGCGGCGCAGGCCCGGCCTCTGTCGGCACCGCCATGGAAGTCAACAGCAACAACACACTGATCGACCACACCTGGCTGTGGCGCGCCGATCACGGCGACGGGGCGGGCTGGAATACCAACCCGGCCACCTACGGCCTGGTCGTCAAAGGCAACGACGTCGAAGCCAACGGCCTGTTCGCCGAGCACTTCAAGAAGTACGACGTCGACTGGTTCGGCAGCAACGGTAAGACCATCTTCTTCCAGAACGAGAAGGCCTACGACGCCCCCAACCAGGCCGCCATCCAGAACGGCAACACCCTCGGCTTCGCCGCCTACAAGGTGGAGAACTCGGTGAGCTCCCACGAGGCATGGGGCCTGGGCAGCTACTGCAACTACTCCACCGATCCCACCATCCGCCAGGACCACGGCTTCGAGGTACCCGTCGTCCCCGGCGTGAAAATGCACGACCTGTCCGTAGTCTCGCTGGGTGGCAACGGCGAATACAACCACGTCATCAACGACATAGGCGCGGCCACCGTCGGCACCGGCACCACACCCTCCACCGTCACCAACTTCCCGTAACCACAGATTCCCGCTGCGACATCCCGCTCCCCCGCGTGGGCTGCCGTCTCTCGAAGAGAGACGGCAGCCCACGCTCAGCAATCGAAACCTGGCGCATCACCGAGGGCGCCGGGCGATTACTCACCAGGTGAGGAAACCTCACCAGCAGAACCATCGAGTCAGCCAGCAACTCCTGCTTGTGCATGGCATAACGGCCCGGCCGCCCCATGCTCTCCATGATGGACATCCCCCAAGGCAGAGCCCCTGGTCTCGGATGTCCGCCAAAACGGATCAAGCCCATCACTCATCACCTCGCCCCGGCTCGGCCGTCCACGCTCGTCGAGAGCCGAGCTGCTTGCTTTGGAGATCCGGTTCCGGTCCGCCGGCCGGGACCTCCGACGGCACCAGAGACATGCATCTCGACTCCGCGCATGCGTCAGGGTAAGCGGCGGCTGACGCAGCAGATGGCGTCCTGGGATTCCGCGTGGGCTCGGTGAGTGCTTCCTGTGGCCGGTCCGTGCTGGGGCTGCGCAGTCCCCGTTCGGTTCGCACTCAAGCCGACGGCCGAGTGTGGCGATGAAAAGCAGCGTTTGCCGCCGTGTTGCCGGGTAGGCCCGTTGGTCGCTGCACTACCCGGGAGGTCGTCGGAATCGAGCGATCGACTCAGCGCTGATTCGCAACCCGCGCGCGGGGCTCCACGTTGGCGACTCGCGGGCGGGTTCCCGCAGTGTGCCCCCGGGATTCCTTGAACCTGCGCGCCTCGCATTGCGCAGCCGCGAAGAAGCACGGGGGCACGTGCTTGCCGGAGCGAGCAGGTGGGAAGGCGATTGCGGCAGCGTTATGTCGGCTAACGTCGCGGCAACGCTACTGGCCGGGATGTGGGTAGTGAGTTCTTGACCTCGAAGGCGTCGCCTTCGCCGACCACGGCGACCCGTTGCGCGACTCCCTCCAACTGTGCGGCAACGGCCTGGTTGGTCCACACGCGAAGTGCGGGGTGGGCCTCCAGTGTCGCGCGCAGCCGGGACTCCTCGAAGTGGTCCATGTGCTCGTGGGTGATCAGGACGGCGTCTGCTCCGTCCATGGCGGAGGGTGCGGTGAACGCCCCCGGATCGACGACGACGGTGGTGTCGCCGTGCTCGACGCGTACGCAGGCATGTCCGAACTTGGTGATTCGCATAACAGAGACTATACAGCAAGGCTGTACAGTTTGGCTGGGTACATCGTCGGCAGACTCCGGCTATGCCTAGCAACGCCCCTCACCCCGAGACCCTCGAACTCGCCGCTGATCTGCGCGCCGCCCTCGGCAACCTGGTCCGTTTCCTGCGCCACGGCGACGAACTGCCGCAAAGCCAGGCCGCCGCCCTCGGGCTGCTGGTGCGCGACGAGCGCTCCTACACGGTCGCCGAACTCGCCGAACTTCAGCGTGTCCGGCACCAGTCGATGGCCCGCACCGTCGCCCTGATGGCGCGGGCGGGACTCGTCACCCAGCAGCCCCACCCCACCGACGGTCGCAAGCTGCTCGTTACTGTCGCGGAGGCCGGCCGCACCGCGCTACTCGACCAGCGCGCCCGCCGAGAACGCCTGATCGCCAGCACTATCGAGTCCCGTCTCAACCCGGCCGAACAGCACCAACTCCGCGCGGCGATCGACCTCCTGGAACGCCTGTCCTGAACCCCACCCCGCCTGGAAGCGCCGCTGGAGCCGCTGGCCTGTCGGAGGTCCGGATCCGGCTGTAGGGGAGCTGGTCCATTAGGTTGCGGCCCTGGCTTCCTCTTGGGTGATGTCATCGGCGCGGCACGTCCCGCACACGGACCGGTCGCCGAGCTGCCAGTCGCCGCCGCTCGCGGTGGTCCCTTGCCAGCTTCTCGGGCGCGCTCTGCCCGTTCTTGAGCGCCGGCGGGTATGGGTCAGGACCGGCGCAGCTCGGTGGTTCCGGTGTTCATGGTGGTTCCCCTCCCGGCGTCGAGTGGTGCTCTCCCGGTCCGGTGGGCCGGGGGCGTGGTGTCGGTGCGCTGCGCATCCGGATTCCGTTGGTCTCCGCCCGGGTGCGCGACGGTCTCAGGGTGCCTTGACGGGCTCGGGGGCGGCGCTGACGAGGTGGTCCACGCGCTCGTTTCAGAGCGCGGACGCGCGCTGCAGACTAGTAAGCCGTTCCAGGCGTCACGGGCACCCAAACTGCCACAGCGCTCGGCGAACTCCCCTCCCCTGTACGGGTCTCGGACTCCACCGTTTGGGTCCGGTTTTCGAACGGGCTGGTCAGTAGGGCTGGTGCGAGGTCCGGTCGGGATGCGTCGGGATTCGATCGGGCTGACGCCTTGACGGCCTTGCTTGCAGATCCCATGCTGACGTGTCGGACCTAATGGTTACCCCTATTTGGCTCGCTCGCTTCCCGCCTGTCCGCCACAGTTCGGATGCGGTGAGGCTCCCTGACCGCTTGCGACCCATGCGCCCAGGGGCCGTCGCCTGAGCTCGATTGATCAAGTGCAACGCACCGTCTGGGAGACCGCATGAGCTTGTTCGACCCCTCATCCCCCGGCGCGAGACCGTCGGCCGTCGGTAGCGCCGAGCCCCTGCGCCCGCTGCGTCGGGCCGCGGCGCGGTCACGACGGCGTTTCCTGATCCGGAACGGCTGCTGCTTCGCAGTGGTCATCGTGCTGCCCCTCGTGATGGGCGGCAGTTTCGGGACCGGCATCGGCGGCGGGCTGACCGTCAGCATGGTGGTGTTCCTGGTGCAGGCCGTGCTTCTGGTGGTCATTGCCGCCCGCTTCGATCACGATTTCCGCACGCAGTGCGACCCACTTAGCGCGCCCGAGAACGTCAACGGAGTGGTCCGTTGACCAGCCTCGCAGTTGGCGCAGGGTTGACAGCCACGCCCATCTTCGCCTTCCTGATGACCGTGTGCGCCACGCTCTTCTTGTGCGTGATGTTCAGCTCGTACGGCGACGAACTGAGCGAGTTCTATACCGCACGCAGCTCTTTGACCCCGCTGCGCAACGCCTTGGCCATGTGCGGCGATTACGTCTCGGTCCTCATCCTGCTGGTTGCCACCGGATCCGTGGCGCTCACGGGGTACGACGGTCTGACCCTGGCCGTGGGCTCAGCCACCGCCATGGGTGTGCTGCTGGTGCTGGCCCAGCCACTGCGCAACATCGGTCGCTTCACTCTCGGCGACACCTTCCGTGCCCGCTTCCCCGGCCGGGCCGCGCGCATCGCCGGGGCCGTCGTGACCTTGTCCTACTGCCTCCCCCTGGCCATGGTGCAACTGTCCGCGGCCGGGCGGGCCACCTCCGTGCTGGTCGGGTTGGACGGCAGCGGCGCCGGACAGGTCTGCACCGTGCTGATCGGCGTGATCATGATCTGCGCTGCCGCCATGGGCGGCATGCGCGGCATCAGCCTGCTCCAGGTCGTCAAGACCGTCCTGCTCCTGTGCACCCTGGTCGTACTCGTCCTCGCCCTGCTCAATCATCTGGGCTGGAACCTGAGCGCGCTGCTGAACGGCGCGGCCTACGGCAGCGGACATCCGAACGCCTACTACACGCCGGGCCTGTTGCAGGGGACCAGCTCCACCGGACGGTTTGAACAGTTGTCTCTTCTCGTCACGGTGATCCTCGGCGCGGCCGTCGCGCCCCACCTGCTGATGCGCCTCAACACCTCCCGGAGCGGTGCGGCCGCCCGGCGCTCCGCGACCGGCGCCCTCGGCCTGGTCGTCGTCCTCCACGTCATGGCCGTGGTGCTTGGTCTCGGCGCTGCGGCACTGGTGGGCGCGCATGCCGTGGCCGCGGCCGATCCCAGCGGCAGCTCCGCCCTGCTGCTGCTGGCCGTACAACTCGATTCCGGCGGGCTGCTCCAGGCAGCCGTGGTCTCGGCGGTGTTCATCACCAGCTTGTCCGTCGTCGCCGCGCTCCTGCTGGCTGCGGCATCCTCGCTGGTCCACGACGTGCTCGCGCATACCAGCCGGGACGGGCACATGGCGGCGCCGACCGAGATCAAGGCGGTGCGCTGGACGACCATCGTCATCGGCTGCGCGACCTTGGCGCTGGCGACCATCTGCTACAACTGGTCCGTCGCCTTCCTCGCCCATGTGGTCGCCGCCGTCGGCGCGTCGGCGATACTCCCGGCGCTGGTGTACGAGCTGTTCTGGAAGGGCTACACCCGAACCGGCCTACTGTGGACCATCTACGGCGGGCTCGGATGCTGCCTGCTGCTGCAGTTCTTCGGGCCCGCCGTCTCCGGCGCCCCCGCCGCACTCTTCCCGCACAGCGACTTCGCCTGGTTCCCGCTGCACACCACCGGCCTGGTGTCCGTCCCGGTCGGCTTCCTTCTCGGCTGGGCCGGCAGCACCCTCAGCACACGGCGCGGCGCCGCCCACGTCCCCTACGCGGAACTGGAGACGCGCGCCCTGAACGGTGCGAGCACGTGACCCGCCGGCTGATCACCGGGCCGGGGAGACCGCGCCCTTGGGGTGAGGGTCGGCGGCGGGCGACCGCCGGACGACGACGGGCTCGAAGCGGGTGGCGGCGGCACGCCGGCCGCGTCGGTCGGCGATGAGCGCGAGGGAGACCCCGAGGACGATCCAGCCCGTCAGGACCAGGGCGGGGGGACCTGCCGTGGCTCCGTCGAAGTAGGCGTTGGTGCGCAGGAGACTGCCGGCCGCACCCGGAGGCAGGAGCTGGCCGAAGCCGGCCCAACCGGCGGGGAGCCAGTGGGGCCCGGTGGCCAGGCCCGAGAGGGGGTTGCCCAGAAGCATCAGCATCGCCCCGCCGAGGGCGAACCCGGCCATGCCCAGCAGCGCCTGCAGACCGAGGATCGTGGTGGACATGGCGGTCATACCAAGCACGACACCGCAGGCGTTCAGCCAGTAGCCACCGCCGATGGAGCCGGTGGCGAACTGGAGTACCGCCGCGACAGCCGCGCCCGCCACCAGGGAGAACAACACGGCTCCGGCCAGCCGGGTGCGCAGGCCGCGGTGCCCGGGAAAGACGCCGCCCAGGATCAGCGCGGGAAAGATGCCACCGAAGATCATGGGCATCAGCGCCGCGGTCAGCCCCGCGCCACGCGGATCGTCCGCGGTGAAGGGCACCACGTCGTGGACGGACACGGATGTGCCCTGTTCCGCGGCGAGAGTCTTGGCCAGTGTGGTCAGGGCACCGGTCGCGGAGGGGGCTCCGGCGGTGGCGGTGTAGACGTCGAGTCCGCCCGCGTGCGGTGCCAGACCGCCGACGAGATCCTGATCCTCGACCGCCGACGTGAGATCCGAGGCGCTGCCGTAGACCTTGACGTCCCAGGTGTCGCCGCCCAGGCCTTGCTGCAGGCCGTGCGTGGCCTGCTGGGTGCCGGCGATCCCGATGGGGATGCGGTGTGGGCCGCTGTGCAGGGAGGGCAGCGCGAAGGCGCACAGCATGGTGGTGATCAGCGCTGCCAGGCCGAGGACGACCAGGACGAGCTTGCGGTGCGTGGCCGTGGATGCGGGGGCGAAGTTGTCCATGAAGATCATTCCGATCGCCGGATCCGCCCTGCGGGCAGGGCGGCAGCACTCGTGACGGACGGGGGTGTCGGCGTGGGCGCGGCGAAGCCGACGCAGGAGAGCGCAGGCTCACGTGATACTTGAGTACACCCTATCTAGATACAAGTGTCAATTCCGTAGCGAGCCCGTACCTCCCTGCGGATCGGCATCCGGAATCATCAGCAGCGACTACCCCTGCGGGCGCGCGCCGTCCTCCGCCGTCGGCAGAGCGACGGCACGCAGGAACGCTTGGGCGAACGTCTCGATGGCCTCGTCCCTCGTGGTCAGGTACTCGGCAGCCACCTGACTCGTGACGGGCCGCAGGAGGAGGTGCAGGAGAAGCGGGCTGACCATCTGCTGGGTCAACAGCAGCAGGGGCAGGTCACGGATGCGCCCGGCGGCCACTTCCGTCGCAAGCCACTCGCCGAGGCCGGCCAGCATGCGGGGAGTCAGGTTCTGAAAGGCGAATTGGACGTTCTTGTCGTGCGGCCGGGCAAAGACCTCGGCCAGGAGGGCCGGCAGGACCCGCGGCTCCCGCTCCATGGCGTTGCCGAGCAGGCGGTAGAGCTGGTGCACGGTCTCTTCCAGGCCGCCGTGCGGCCCGGCCAGAAACGCCTCGACGTCGACGATCGGACTGTAGCGCTCGAACACGGCCCGGAGGAGTTCGTCACGCCCTCCGAACGTCACGTAGAGGCTGGGCACCGAGCACCCGGCCGCAGCCGCGACCCGCTCGAAGGTGACCTTCCCCAGGCCTTGCTCGCTGATCAGAGCACCCGCCGCCTCGATGGCACGGTCCCTGACCGGCTTTCGGCCCCCGGGATCAACGCCCGCGGCCCGCAGCGCTTCGTCCAGGGAACGCCGGCTGCCTCCCAGTCTGCGCAGCAGTGTACTGCGGGACATGCCGGCCTCCCGGGCGATGTCCCGCAAGGTCACGTCGGCCGGAGCCAAACCGCTCGCATCCGCGGCTCGCAGAGTGGCTTCCACGATCGATGGGGGGACGGTGCCGGCCGCTGGCTCATTGATACGTGACATATCGCCCACTATAACTTCTACTTGCATACCGGACTGGATGCCGGGATCGCACGCGGCCCGACGGTCCCGGCGAGCCGGTCGGCGATCATTCCGGAGCGCAGGGCCTTCGCCTGTCCCCCGGCATGTTCGATGCTCTGGAAGAACTCCCATGCACCATGGGCGAGTTCATCGGTGAGCTTTTCCACGTACCAGGAGCCGCCCGCGGGGTCGATCACCCGCGCGAGGCGCGACTGCTCGACGAGCAGGGCGGAGGTGTTGCGCGCGCTCCGGCGGACGTACCCGCCGAAGGGACCGGGAGCGTCGTCCTCGAAGGACAGTGCGGTGACGGCTTCCGCGCCACCCGCTCCGGCCGACAGCGCGGCCATCGTCGTGCCCAGCATGTTCACCCAGGGGTCCCGGCGCCGTTTCATCAGCGGTGAGGACACCGCGTGTTGACGTTGCGCCGCCAGGTCGGCGGCGCCCGCCACCCGCGCCCACAGCCGCCGTGCCGCCCGCAACTTGGCGATGGTCACGTACCGGTCCGCGGTGGCCGCGTAGCGGAACTCCACCTGCGAGGACGCCTGTTGCTCGTTCATCCCCGCCTGCCGCAGCTCGCGGAGGTAGGCGGCTCCCGTCGCCAGCGCGCACCCCAGCTCCTGAGCGGCCGATCCGCCGGCTTCGTGCCAAGGCAGCGCGTCCACGGTGAGTGCCCGCAGCGCGGGGTACGCGTCCGCGCAGCGCCGCGCGAGGTACGCCGCCGCGCCGAAGCCGAGCACCTCACCCGTGCGTGCCTCATGGCCCAGCGGATCCGCCCCCAAGCATCCTCGGACAGTCGCCCGGGCGATCCCCTGCGCGTCGTACAGGCGCAGCAGCTCGGCTGCGGCCGGGGCGGCCTCGGCGCCCGCGTCAAGGATGACCGGCGTCAGACCGAGATGGACACCGTCCAGGACCTCGTCGAGCGCGAGCACAGGGATGGCATCGGCGCCGACGACCAGCCAGAGCGAGGTCACGCCGTTGTCCAGGTCGGCCAGGACGGCGGAGTTGTCCGGCACCGAATGCCGTTGGCGCATCTCCCATCCGGCAGGGGCGCCGCCCCCGGCCCACGCCCCGCGTGCGGACGGAACGGCGCCGGGGACACGGGTCCCGGGGAGCGCGGTACGTGATGCGTGAGAGGCCTGCGTGACGGTCCCTCCAGCGAAAGGATGATCTTCGTCGGGCAGGACAGCCATGGAACCCTCACAGGGTCGGTGAGCGAGTCGATGAACGCCTTGCGGCCCTCCGCAGCATAGTAGGACCGATTCCACAACTGTCAACACTTTGGCGCGGCATGAGGGAGGTGGGCATCGAGCGGGACTCCCCCGTACGGCTTCTCCGCCCGTGGAGCCATCCGTCTCCGCTAATCCTCGCGTCATAATGTTGACACTTTTAGTTCCCCTGGGCTTAAGTGCTGCTGAACACACGCCGTTCCACTGCACCGGCTACCACCCTCGGCGGCGATCCCCCATCAGCCTGCGACACGCCCACCGTTCGGCCCGCACACCCGCGGGGCCCGAACGGTGCCGGCATTCCCGTCGACCGGATCCTCACCCGCCGGGCGGCCTTCGTCGCCGCACGCGCCCGATCTGATCGAAGGCGTGCGGTGCATACGCATACCGGTGGGAGGAGACCGAGAATGGATACTCGTGACAGCGGCCGACGGAGGCCGGACATGACGGGGCCAGGACGTATTCGCCGTGCGCTCCGGAGCTTGCTGATTGCCATCGGCGAAGGCCTCATGGTCCACGGCGGACGGGACATGTACCTCGCGTCCCGGCCGGACCACCACGCGTGCTGGGAGCACGGCGGCAGTGCCGGCGCGGTGTGCCCGGCCGCGTTGCACGGGCCGCCCCCGGGCCATCCGGAACGGCTCTGTCCCGAGGTCCCGTTGACGGCCCAGGAGCACCAGTTGATGCGGGACCTGGGGCATCTCGGCTGGAAGTACCCGAAGAACAGCTGGTAGCCAGGCAGGTCGCCCGTTCCTACGCGGCACCGCCCACCAGGAACCGGGCGTACTCGCGCTGCGTGAACTGCTCGAACGTCGTCGGGCGCCGGCCGAGCAGCCACGTCAGCACGTTGGAATTCCCGATGAAGTCATGACTGCTGTAGTGGTCGGTGATCGCCCGCAGGAGCCGGGTCTGGTACGGAAACCGGGTCGGGTCGTCGGTTCCGAGGGCTGCTTTGAGAAAGTCCTCCGGGTCGATCCGCTCCGCGGTGATGTCGCGGCCCGTCACCTGCGCCACGGCGTTCGCGAGGTCGTAGGCCGTGTAGCGCCCCGGCGCCACCAGTTCGTACGTCGCTCCGGCGTGCGGGGCGCTGTCGGTGAGGACGGTGGCGGCCACTTCGGCCACGTCGTCCACGTCCACCATCGACTGGTAGCGCTCGAGCGCCCAGGAAAGGACGAAGACGCCCCTCTCGAACGCGGGCGTGAGCCGGTGGCGCAGCATGTAATTGGCGGGCTGGAGGATGGTGAACTCCATCCCCGAGGAGATGAGGTGCTCTTCGAGGTCGCGCTTGATCTCGTGTTGCACGAGGTCGGTGACGATCGCGTGCAGCGCGGAGCTGAGGACGAAGTGCCGCACGCCGGCCGCGCGGGCCGCGTCGATGGCGGCGAAGCCCATCTGCCGTTCATCGGGGTGCAGGGCCGGCCCGACGTAGTAGACCTTCTCCACGCCGCGCATGGCGCGTGTCAGGACCTCGTGGTCGGCGAGGTCGCCGACCACGACATCGGTGACGCCGGCGGCGCGGAGGACCCGTGCCGATGCGTCGGAGCGAACGCAGGCGCGGAGCGCGAGCCCGACCGCCAGGAGGCGTGGGTTCAGGAGCTTGCCCTGGTTGCCGTTTGCTGCCGTCACGAGTATCACGATGCGGTCTCCTTGCGAGCGGAACGTCCTCCGACGTAATAGACCTAACCATTAGGCCTGATCAGCTTGTGACGCGGGGGCGGGCCCGTCAAGACGTCCGGGCGGCGAATTGCGCCACGTCCGCGGATCGGCGCGACCCCGGCGGCGCCCGGTCGGGCATCGGAACTATCCGATAGGCTCCATCCATGGTCCTGCCTGCAAGCCGCACACGCGCCGAAGAGGTCGTGGTCTACGTCGAGGACTCGATCGACAAAGGCGGCTTGCGTCCCGGCGACCACATCGGCACCCGGGCCGATCTGCGGGAGCAGACCGGCGTCGCGCGGGCCACGGTCAACGAGGCGATCCGGCTGCTGCAGGAACGGCGCCGGATCGTGCTGCGGCCCGGCCCGGGCGGAGGACTGTTCGTCGCGGCGACCGATCCCGTGGTCAGGCTCGGGCGCACCCTCCTCACCGTCCACGGTGAGCCCCTGGCGGTCGCCGGCGCGATCGAGGTCCGTGAGCAGCTCGAGCCGCTGGTCGCCGCACACGCGGCGCAGCATCGCACGGCCAAGGACGGGCGCGAGCTCAAGTCGCTGATCGCCGCGATGAAGAAGAACCAGAACGACGTGCCCCGGTTCGTCTCGCTCAACTGGGACCTGCACGTCCGCATCGCGGCCATCTCGCCGAACGCCGTTCTGCGGGGTACCTATGTCGGCCTCTACGAGTTCGTCAACCAGGTGTCGCTGGTGACCCCTCAGCCCAGCGACAACGACAACATGGCGCAGCGTCTGCAGGTCCACAGCGATCTGGTCGCCGCCATCATCGCCGGCGATGTCGCCGCCGCCATGCTCGCCGCGGAAGCGCACCGCCACTCCAGCTGAGCAGGGCAGCCGCCCCGCCGGACACCGACGCGTCCCGCGGGCTTCCGGGGTGCGCGTACGCCGCCATCCGACGGCTGTAACGGTGGCTGCAACAGGTGCCTATCGGGCCTAACCATTACAGCTGATGCCAGGCGCCGAAACATGAGCGTCATGTCGCCGCAAAGCCCTTGACACGCTGGTCGAAGCGTTGCAGGGTACGGCCTATTGGTTCGGTCCATTTACCTCGGGAACATGTCGCAGGGATGCGAAGGCAGTCCCCAGAGCGAACCCGTTCGCAGCATCAGGTTCTTCTCTCGCAGACACAACGGAGTGTGCAAGATGCGCGCAAAATCCAGTGCTCCCAGACGCGGCAGCGACGCCCGCGGAGGTCTCCCCCGTCTGTCCGGAAGGACCGTCGCGGCATGTGCCTCGGCGATCGCCCTCGTGTCCGTCGCGGCCTGCGGCTCCTCATCGGACTCGCCCTCCTCGGACAAGCCGCAAACCGCGAACGTCACCGCGGTGAAGGCCGCACTCGCGCCCTACACGGCGCCGCCCACCGCGTTTCCGGTGAGTGAGCCGCTGGCGCAGCGGCTCGCAGGCGGCAAGAAGTTCGTCTACCTGCAGTGCTCGACGCCCATCTGCGCGGCCGTGGGCCTGTTCGTGCAGCAGGCGGTCGGCGGCATCGGCGGGACGTACACCGTGGTCAACGCCGGTTCGACAGCGCAGACGGCGCAGGCCGCCGCGTCCAGCGCGAACGCCCTGAAGCCGGACGCCGTCATCCTCGGCGCGATCGATCCGGCCCTGTTCGGCGGCGGTCTGAAGAAGCTGTCCCAGGACGGCGCCAAGCTGGTCTCGCTGCAGGTCGCCAAGGATGTGAAGCCGTACGGCATCACCTTCAACTACCTCGGTCAGGATCTGAGTCAGCGCAACGGGAAGCTGCTGGCCGACTGGGTCATCGCGCGCAAGGGCGCCGAGGCCGACGCGGTGCTCTACACGCTGCCCGCCCTCGACATCTCGGCTCCGCTGCAGAAGGCCTTCCAGGCCGAGATGAAGGCGAACTGCCCCTCGTGCAAGGTCCGCGCGGTTCCCGTCGACGTGGCCACCATCGGGACCACGGCGCCGCGCACCATCGTGACCGATCTGCAGGGGCACCGGAGCACCAACACGGCGGTGTTCGTCAGCCTCTCGGCGGCCGGAGGCCTGCCGGCGTCCTTGAAGGCGGCCGGCCTGTCCGTCACGACCGTGGGCTTCGGTCCCACCGCGGGCAACCTGCAGGACATCAAGGACGGCAAGCTGACCGCCGCACTGAACATCGACTTCCCGGTGTCGACGTGGACGGCCGTGGACGCGGCCGCGCGCCTCCTCGGGGGTGCCCAGCCGACGGCGAGCGAACAGGCCGGCGTAGTGCCCGAGCAGTTCCTGGAGCAGAAGGACATCACGTTCGACCCGACCCGCGGCTGGTCGGCGTTCCCCGACTACGCCCCGCGGTTCGCCAAGCTGTGGCTGACCCCCTGATGGCCGCCACCGCGGCGCCTCTGCTCCGCATCGAGGGCATGTCGAAGACGTTCCCGGGCCTCAAAGCCCTGGACGACGTGTCGCTGGAAGTCCATCCCGGGGAAGTCGTCGCGGTGCTCGGGCACAACGGCTCGGGCAAGTCGACCCTCGTCAAGATCCTGGCCGGCGTGCACCAGGCCGACCCCGGGACGGTCGTCGAGGTACGGGACGCCGCGGGCGAACTGGTCGCCGGAGCGGTGGCACGCGAGGGTCTGCACTTCATCCACCAGGACCTCGGTCTGGCCGACATCCTGACGACGGTGGAGAACCTCGGGTTGCACACCTCGGCGCGCGGACGGGCGTTCGCACCCGTCCGCGGCGCCGCCGAGCGACGCCGCGCCCGGCAGCTCATCGCCCGGTTCGGCGCCGACCTGGACGTGACGCTCCCGGTGGGCAGGCTGTCACCGGCGCAGCGCACGATCGTCGCGATCGCCCGCGCGCTGGACGGCTGGACCCGGCCGGACAACGTGCTGCTGCTCGACGAACCCACTGCGGCCCTGCACGGCGATGAGGTGCACGTGCTGTTCGAGGCGATCCGGCGGGTCGCCGCGTCGGGAGCGGGGGTCGTCTTCATCTCCCACCGGCTCGACGAGGTGCTCGAACTGGCCGACCGCGTGGTGGTGCTGCGCGACGGACGGGTCGTCGCCGAGCAGGCCACCAGCGAACTCGACCACGACACGATGGTGACGCTCATCGCCGGTCGCGAGATCGCCGAGACGGCCATCACGAAGCGGGACGAGGCCGGTGAGCCGGTGCTGACCATGGCCGGTGTCAGCGGCGCGGAGATCAGCGGCTTCTCCCTGACCCTGCACGCGGGTGAGATCGTCGGCGTCGGCGGCATCCTGGGCTCGGGACGTGAGCAGCTCGCACCGATGCTCTTCGGCGCCCTGCCCCGCTCCGGCGGCCGGGTGGAGGTTGACGGGCGCGAACTGATCCCCGACGACACGCTGGCGGCGATCGAGAGCGGGATGGCGTACGTACCGGCCGACCGCCGCCGCAGCGGTGTGGTGATGGAGATGAGCGTTCGGGAGAACCTGACGCTGCCACTGCTGCGACCGCTGCGACGGTCCTTCGGCCGTCTGGACCGGCGGGCCGAGCGGGCGCAGACACGCACGTGGATTCGGACCGTCGGATTGCGCCCGCCCAACCCCGAGCAGCCGCTGAAGCTGTTCAGCGGCGGCAACCAGCAGAAGGTCGTGCTGGCCAAGTGGCTGCGCGTCCGCCCCCGTGTGCTGCTGCTCGACGAGCCCACCCAGGGTGTCGACGTCGGCGCCAAGGCGGCCATCTACGACCTCGTCCTGGCCGCGCGGCGCGACGGGGCCGCCGTCCTGCTCTGTTCCTCGGACACGAAGGAGCTCGTGTCCCTGTGCGACCGCGTCCTGGTGCTCAAGGACGGCCGGGTGGTCAACGAGGTTCCGCGGGAATCCCTGACCGAGGAACAACTGGTCCGGGACGAGCTGGGGCTCCAGACGGCGGCCCGTGGCATCAGCACGAACGAACCGGAATGAGAAAGATGCAGACGACTGAGATCGCTGTGGGCCCCGCGCGGGCGACGGACGCCCCGGAGCCCGAAGTGGTGCACGAAGCAGACTGGCGCGTTCGGTTCCGGCGGGCGCTGGCGTTCGGGAACATATCGGCGCTGTACCTGCTCGCGCTGATGGTCGTGGTGTTCGCGCTGTGGGTGCCCGACACGTTCCTGACGTCGGGGACCTGGCGCTCACTGCTGTCGGACCAGGCGGTCACCTGCCTGGTGGCGGTCGGGCTCGTGCTACCGACCGCGGCCGGAGTGATCGACCTGGCGGTCGGTGCCCAGGTCGGGCTCGGAGCGGTCCTGGTCGCCCGGCTGCTCGTCGGCAACGTACCGATCCCGGTCGCGATCGTGCTGTCGCTCCTGGGCGGCGCGGCCGTCGGACTGTTCTCCTGGCTGATGATCACCCGCGCCCGGATCCCGTCCTTCATCGCCACGCTCGCCGTCAGTTCGCTGTTGGCCGCGGCGATCGCCTGGCTCTCGGAGAGCCAGCAGATCGTCGATCTCCCTGCCGGCTTCGGCAAGCTGGGCACGGGTCAGTTGCTCGGCATCACCTACCCCGTCTACATCCTGCTCGCCGTCGCCGTGCTGCTCTGGTACGTACTGGAACGCACACCCGCGGGTCGCCGCGTCTACGCCACCGGCGGGAACGTCAACGCTATGGGCGGCAGCAGCGAGGCCGCGGAACTGGCCGGGATCCGGGTCTCCCGGGTCATCCTGTTCTCGCTGATCACCTCGGGTGCGGTCGCGGGCCTGGCCGGCGTGCTGCTGACCTCACAGCTGTCGACCGGCGACCCCACGGTGGGACCCGGCTACCTGCTCCCCGTGATCGCCGCCGTCTTCCTCGGCTCCACCCAGTTCCGCGGCGGCCGCTTCAACATCTGGGGCACCGTCGTCGCCGCCTACACCCTCGCCGTCGGCGTCAAAGGCCTGCAACTCGCCGGCCTGCCCATCTGGATCCCCGACCTGTTCAACGGCACCGCCCTGCTCGCCGCCGTCGGCCTCGCCGCCTGGCGCAAGCCGCCGGTGACCCGCCGGGAAGCCATCCTCCGGCTGATCCGGAACAACACCACCACGGCCTGGACCGCCCGACGAGCCCGGCGCAGCGAGCTGCTCGCTCGGGCCGCCACCGCGGACGGTGCCGCGGCGCCCGCGCCGGAGACCGCCGGTGCTGCGGATGACGCGATGCACGAGGCGCGCTGGGTGGTCCGGGTGCGGCGGGCGGTGGCCTTCCAGAACGTGTCGGCGCTGTACCTGCTCGCGCTGATGGTCGCGGTGTTCTCGCTGTGGGTGCCCGACACCTTCCTCACGTCGGGGACCTGGCGGTCGCTGCTGTCGGACCAGGCGGTGACCTGCCTGGTGGCGGTCGGGCTGGTGGTGCCGACCGCGGCCGGTGTGATCGACCTGGCGATCGGCGCCGAGGTCGGGCTCGGAGCGGTCCTAGTCGCCCGGCTGCTCGTCGGCCACGTACCGACCCCGGTGGCGATCGTGCTGTCGCTCCTGGGCGGCGCGGCCGTGGGACTCTTCTCCTGGCTGATGATCACCCGCGCCCGGATCCCGTCGTTCATCGCCACGCTCGCGGTCAGTTCGCTGTTGGCCGCAGCGGTCGCCTGGGTCTCGGAGAGCCAGCAGATCGTCGACATCCCGGCCGGCTTCGGCAAGCTGGGCACGGGGCAGCTGTTGGGGATCACGTATCCCGTCTACATCATGCTCGCCGTCGCCGTGCTCCTCTGGTACGTACTGGAACGCACACCCGCGGGCCGCCGCGTCTACGCCACCGGCGGGAACGCTCAGGCCGCCGGCCTCGTCGGCGTGCGCACCACCCGGGTCATCCTGTTCGCGCTGATCACCTCGGGTGCGGTCGCGGGCCTGGCCGGCGTGCTGCTGACCTCACAGCTGTCGACCGGCGACCCCACGGTGGGACCCGGCTACCTGCTCCCCGTGATCGCCGCGGTCTTCCTCGGCTCCACCCAGTTCCGCGGCGGCCGCTTCAACATCTGGGGCACCGTCGTCGCCGCCTACACCCTCGCCGTCGGCGTCAAAGGCCTGCAACTCGCCGGCCTCCCGATCTGGATCCCCGACCTGTTCAACGGCACCGCCCTGCTCGCCGCCGTCGGCCTCGCCGCCTGGCGAAGGAGGCATACCACCCGCAGGATCGGACCGGGCCGCTTCAAGCGCCCACACCCGACGGCCCACCAGCCGTCCGCACCGAAACCCGGACGTCCCGGCGCCCTCCCGAACGTCCGCAGCTCCGACAGCAACTGAAGGAGAGATCCATGTCCAAGGCCATCGACTCCGCACTGTTCCGCGAGACGCTGGGGCACTACCCGACCGGGGTGGCCGTGGTCACCGCGATGGCAGAGGACGGCCACCCGGCCGGCATGGTGGTCGGCACGTTCTCCTCCGTCTCCCTGGACCCCCCGATGGTGGCGTTCTTCCCGGCCACCGGCTCCCGCAGCTTCCAGCAGCTCCGGACCGCCGAGGCCTTCTGCGTCAACGTCCTGGCCGCCGACCAGGAAGCGCTGTGCCGCCGCTTCGCGGCCGGTGGAACGGACAAGTTCGACGGCGTGCGCTGGCGGCTCGGAGAGCTCGGTTCGCCCATCCTCGAGGACGCCGTGTCCTGGATCGAGTGCACCTACCAGGACATCCGCGAGGCGGGCGACCACTTCATCGTCCTCGGGCTCGTGCAGGACCTGGCCGTCGAACGGTCGACACTCCCGCTGCTGTTCTTCCAGGGCGGCTACGGACGCTTCTCCCCCGGCTCCCTCCTCGCCTCCCCCGATCCCGACCTGATCCAGGCGGCACAGCTGGCCGAGACGATCCGGACCCAGATCGAGGACCTCAGTACCGAACTCGCGGTCAACTGCGGCGTCCTGGTCAAGATCCGCGGAGACGCGGTACAGGTGCTCGCCGCGAACGGAGGATCCGTCGCGGAACCGTTTCCGCTCGGCCACCGGCAGCCGATCATTCCGCCCCTCGGAGCGGCCTTCCTGGTGAACTCGCCGGCGGCGGAGGTCGAGGAGTGGCTGGAGCGCGCCCCGGACGACCGTGCCGACCGCCGCGACCTCCACCGTGCCCGGCTCGACAAGGTGCGCGAGTGCGGCTACTCCCTGCTGGCCGCCGAACCCCGCCTGATCGAACGCCAGCAGGCGGCCCTGTCGGCCTTCGAGGAGTCCGACCGCCTGCCGCGGCATGAACGCGCGGTCCGGCAGGCGACCTCCGAGCTCGCCGAACTGTTCTGCCCCGACCTGCGGCCCGGCGAGCAGTACGACCTCGCCTCGATCGTCGTCCCCGTCCCCACCTCCGCGGAACTGCCGACGATGGCGATCCGGATGGCCGGGTTGCCCGCTGCCGTGTCGGCGGAACGCATCGAGTCCTGGGTCGACCGGCTCCAGCAGGTCGCGGCCGCGGCCGGGGCGGCCATGAGCGGCGCGGGCGACCGGAAGCAGCAGGACGACCACGCCGAGGCGTAGGGACGGGGGCACCCGTGAGGACCGGATCGCGGTGCGATGCGCTCGCGCCAGGCGCAGGCTCAGGCCTGGACGGCGGAGCGGCGGTCGGGCGTGAGGAGGTAGGCGATCGCCATGTCACTGAGTTCGTCCGCATACCGGTGGGCCGCGTCACCGGTGGCGGCGTCGGGGCGCACGGAGTTGTGGAAGCAGGCGCCGAGGATCGCGCGGGCCGCCGTGTCCAGCGCTGCCGGGCGGTCGGAGCGCCGAATCTCGTGGGAGTGGGGGGCCGCGGCTTCGAGCAGCAGGCGGTGGATCGTGGTGATGGTGCGAGACCCCCGGTCGAGGGCCTTGGCTCCCCGCACGCGCAGCAGCTCGGGGAAGAGCGTGCTGTTGTCGGCGAAGGACTGCAGCAGCGCGTGCGCATAGGCGTCCATGACACCGGACAGTGACGGCCCGGCCGCGCGCAGCCGCTCGGCCACGTACTCCTCGCGCCGTTCCAGCATCCGCTCGGACAGGGCCGTGACCAGCTGTTCCTTGTTGTCGAAGCGCCGGTAGATCGAGCCGACGGCGACGCCGGCGCGCTGGGCGACACCCGTCATCGTCATCTCCTCCAGCCCTGCCGAGGAAGCGATCTCCTCGGCCGCCTGCAGGACGCGAGCCAGCGTCGCGGCGCTGCGGGCCTGCCGGGGTTCCCGGTAGGGCGCGGGGCGGTCCGGCTCATCAGTCATGTCCCGCATGGTATCGGCGGCGTCCTCGCAAGAAGTCTTTGACAAGTGCTGCACCCTTTCGGGTATCGTCGTGAATGTGAATTCGCATTCACATTCTACTGGAGGTTCCACCATGACCGACAACCAGCCGTCCGCCCCCGTGACCGTCTCGCTCGAAGCGGGGATCCCCGGCGGCGGGAGCATCGACGACTTCGAGCTCTTCTACGCGCGCCGCGCCCTGCACCGCTTTAGGACCCGGCTGGGACGTCAGGGGCTGCTCGACCTCCTGGCGAGCGACATCGAGGAAGGCAACGCCTTTCTGCGCGAATGCGCGCGCGTCTCCGAGGGCAGCTTCAAGGCGGGCACGACCGTGCTCGCGGCCCAGGGCATGGCCGCAGGAGAGTTCCTGGCCTGGATGGACAAGGCGTTCGCCGCCGCCGACGACACCGCGCTCCTCGCGGCCCACCCCGAGCACTACGCGATGGGCGCCGAGAACGGCGGCCCGCCTCGCGTGGTGGAGAACATCGGCCCGCACGTCTGCTCGTTCTACATGGGCGGATGGGGAACGGACGCGATGGCCTGGGCCGAGGACGTGGCCGAGCTCCTGCCGATGTCCGATTTCCCGCACAAGATGTCCTCGAACCTCTTCCTGGCGGACGGCACGGTCGTCGGGCGGGCGCTGATCCAGTTCGGCGACACCCCGGACGGCTTTACGGCCAACCTGACGGTCTACTTCCCCACCGCCTGCCCTGACGACGTCCTGGAGCACCACCTGCGGCACTACGCCGTCGAGTTCCGGAACTGGATCGTCGCCGCCGCGGCGATCGCGCCTGAGACCTGGGCCGCGCCCACTCCTGCTTGACCATGTGCGTCGAACGTGTCGGGCGGTTCGGATCCGGCAGGGGTCTGCTGCCCGACGCCTTCCTCCGCACCCGGCACCCGGCACCGGCCAGAAAAAGGAAACGGACATGTCCACACCACGGGATCGTGACGACGCCGCGGCGAGCCGCCCGCCGGGGATGAGCCGGCGTTTCGCTCCGCCGGCCGAGCTGGCCGCATCCGCCAACGTCACCGCGGACGCGTACGCGCTGGCCGAGTCGGACCGCCCGGCGTTCTGGGCCGAGCAGGCGCGCCGGTTGAGCTGGGAGATCGAACCGACGCAGACGTTGGACTGGTCGAACCCGCCGTTCGCGAAGTGGTTCGCCGACGGCAAGCTCAACGTGGCCTACAACTGTGTCGACCGGCACGTCGAGGCGGCCAACGGCGACCGGGTCGCGATCCACTTCGAGGGCGAGCCCGGCGACAGCCGCGCGATCACCTACGCCGAGCTCAAGGACGAGGTCAGCCGGGCCGCCAACGCGTTGACGGAACTGGGCATCGAGGCCGGTGACCGGGTCGCGGTGTACCTGCCGATGATTCCCGAGGCCGTGATCGCGATGCTCGCGTGCGCGCGGGTCGGGGCGGCGCACTCGGTGGTCTTCGGCGGGTTCTCCGCCGACGCGGTCGCCTCGCGGATCCAGGACGCCGACGCCAAGCTCGTCATCACCTCCGACGGCGGCTACCGGCGGGGCAAGCCCTCCGCGCTCAAGCCCGCCATCGACGAGGCCGTCACGAAGTGCCCGACCGTCGAGCACGTCCTGGTGGTGCGCCGCACCGGCCAGGAGACCGCGTTCACCCCAGGCCGGGACGTGTGGTGGCACGAGGTCGTCGCCCGGCAGTCCGCCCAGCACACCCCGCAGGCCTTCGACGCCGAGCACCCGCTGTTCATCCTCTACACCTCCGGCACCACCGGGAAGCCCAAGGGGATCCTGCACACCTCCGGTGGCTACCTCACCCAGACCTCCTACACCCACCACGCGGTGTTCGACCTCAAGCCGGAGACCGACGTCTACTGGTGCACCGCCGACATCGGCTGGGTCACCGGCCACTCCTACATCGTCTACGGGCCGCTCGCCAACGGCGCCACCCAGGTCATCTACGAAGGCACCCCCGACACCCCCCACCAGGGACGCTTCTGGGAGATCATCCAGAAGTACGGGGTCACCATCCTCTACACCGCGCCCACCGCGATCCGCACGTTCATGAAGTGGGGCGACGACATCCCCGCGAAGTTCGACCTGTCCTCCCTGCGCGTGCTGGGCAGCGTCGGCGAACCCATCAACCCCGAAGCGTGGATGTGGTACCGCGAACACATCGGCCACGACCGCTGCCCCATCGTGGACACCTGGTGGCAGACCGAGACCGGCGCGATGATGATCAGCCCGCTGCCCGGCGCCACCACCACCAAGCCCGGCTCCGCACAGCGCGCCCTGCCCGGCATCGCGGCCACCGTCGTGGACGACGAGGCCAACGAGGTCCCCAACGGATCCGGCGGCTACCTGGTCCTGACCGAGCCGTGGCCCTCGATGCTCCGCACCGTCTGGGGCGACGACCAGCGCTACATCGATACCTACTGGTCCCGTTTCCCCGGCCGCTACTTCGCCGGTGACGGCGCGAAGAAGGACGACGACGGCGACATCTGGCTGCTCGGCCGCGTCGACGACGTCATGCTCGTCTCCGGCCACAACATCTCCACCACCGAAGTCGAGTCCGCGCTCGTCTCGCACCCCAAGGTCGCCGAGTCCGCCGTCGTCGGCGCGGCCGACGCCACCACCGGCCAGGCGATCGTCGCGTTCGTCATCCTGCGCGGCACCGCCACCGACTCCGACACCCTCGTCGCCGAACTCCGCGACCACGTCGGCAAGACGCTCGGCCCGATCGCCAAGCCCAAGCGCATCCTCATCGTCAGCGAACTCCCCAAGACCCGCTCCGGCAAGATCATGCGCCGACTCCTGCGCGACGTCGCGGAAGGCCGGTCAGTGGGCGACACCACCACGCTCGCCGACGCCGGCGTGATCGCCTCGATCCAGCGGCAACGCGCCGCGCAGGGCCGGGAGGACTGAGCGAAGGTGGTGAAGGGGCGCGGACCGGTGCGCGGTCACGGACGGCAGGCGGCCGCCAGGGCCCTGCGGATCCGGACGGGCTCGTACGTGGGCGACGCCATCGACAGGACGACGAGGGCGGTGCGGCCGAGGTGCGCCGCCAGGGCGTGGGCCGCGGCGTCCGCGTCGCCGGACTTCACGGCCTCGGCGATCGTGCGGTGCTGGTCGCCGGTACCCGCTTGCCACTCGAGCGGGTTCCACGACACGAAACAGAGGCGATAGCGCGTGGCATGGTCCGACAACAGGGCGAGTTCACGTTCCAGGCGGGGCCCGGACGGGCGGATCAGAGCGCGGTGGAACTGCTCGTGCGGGCGCTCCCACAGCTCGACGTCGCCGGTGCGGGCCGTCTCGTCCATCTCCTCGAGCAGCTGATCGAGGAGATGGAGGTCGTCATCGTGCATGCGCGGAACCGCGATCCCGATGGCCAGCGCTTCGAGGCTGATGCGCATGGCGTAGAGCTCGTCGAGGTCCTCGTCGCTGAACGCCGCGACACGGGCGCGGTGTTGGGACTCCTGCTGGACGAAACCCTCGCGTTGCAGGATGCGCAGCGCTTCGCGCAGGGGGCCGCGGCTCACCCCGAGCCGGCGGGCGAGCTCGACCTGCGACAGCGGATCGCCGGCGCGCAGCTCCCCCCGCATGATCGCGCGCCGCAGCTCGTGGTGGGCCCTGCTCACCTCGTCCGGGTGGACGGGGGTGTCCGCCACCTCGACCGACCGTTCCGTCATCGCCTGTCGGCCTCTCGCGGGTTTCTCAACGCTGACCTCTCGTGCCGCGGATGGGCGGCTGTCCTGGAAGGGCTCGGACGGGTGCAAGTTACCACCGTAGCCGATCCCGATCGGCGACCTGCTGACATTTTATCGGCCTCGGGAGCCGCCGCTGCCGCAACGCGATGGCATATCAGCACGTCAGAAGCCTATCTACACAGCAAGGCCATCAGAGGTCGCTAAAAGTGTTGACATTTTGAGGGCGTCTTCTAGAGTGATGTCTCACCAGCACCACCTTTCTCCGGCGGCCTCGACGGCCTTTCGCGCCAGGCGCGACCGTGTCGGACACGGAGGGCGAACCGCCGAGGCGGCCGCACCGTCTCCGCCGCTCGGACATCCCGCGCCGGGTTCCCACCGGACGGCCTCGCCCGTTCCGCCCCGGGGACGACCACCACCGCACCTACCCGACCTGCGGCCCAGCCAGAACGGATCGACCCGATCATGCCGATACACATCGCCCGGCTCGCCCAGGCCCAGCGCTTCCAACCTGCCGGCCACTACGATGTCGGCCCCCTCCACCTGTTCGGCGGCGAGAAGTACGACGGCGCCGTGACGGTGGCCCTGTCGCACTACCTGCCCGGGGGCCGCGCGGACCTGTCACCGGTTCCGATCCAAACGCTCTACCTCGTGCTGACCGGCACCCTGACGCTCACCGACGCCGACGGCCGCACGTGGGACCTGCACGCCCTCGACGGGGCGCGGCTCACCTCCGGAACGCCCCGCAGTGTCGAGAACCGCACGAACCTGCCCGCGAGCATGCTGGTGATCCGGCCGAACCCGGACGCCTCACCGGTGAAAGCTGAGGTGCAGCCGTGACCGAAGCACTGAACGAAGCGCTGGACGGACCCGTGGACGCACCCTCGAACGGGCCGCTCGCCGGACTCCTCGTCATAGACCTCAGCCGGGCACTCGCCGGCCCCCAGGCCGGGATGATGCTCGGCGACCTGGGAGCCCGCGTCATCAAGGTCGAGTCCCCGGCCGGGGACGACACCCGGTCCTGGGGGCCGCCCTTCGTCCCCGCCGACGACGGCACCGAGGTGTCGTCGTACTTCCTGTCCTGCAACCGGAACAAGGAGTCGATCACCCTCGACCTGAAGCGGGACGAGGACGCGCAGCTGCTCGCCCGGCTCGTCGAGCGGGCCGACGTCCTGCTGGAGAACTTCAAGCCGGGCACGCTGCAGCGGCTCGGCTTCGGCAGCGACCGGTTGATGCGGCTCAACCCGCGCCTGGTGGTGCTGTCCATCAGCGGTTTCGGGCACGACGGGCCCGAGTCCGCCCGCGCCGGGTACGACCAGATCGCGCAGGGTGAAGCCGGGCTGATGTCCCTGACCGGCCCGGACGCGGACCACCCCCAGCGCGTCGGCGTGCCGATCGGTGACCTGCTGGCCGGCATGAACGGCGCGTTCGGCGTGCTGGCGGCGCTGCGAGAGCGCGACCGCACCGGCCGGGGGCAGATCGTCCGTACCTCGCTGCTCGCCGCGGTCGTCGGCGCGCACGCGTTCCAGGGGACCCGCTGGACCGTGGCCGGCGAGGTCGGCCGGGCCCAGGGCAACCACCACCCCTCGATCGCCCCCTACGGACTGTTCCGCTGCGCGGGCGGCAGCGTGCAGATCGCCTGCGGGAACGACGCCATGTGGGGCCGGCTCTGCGAGGCGTTCCAACTCCCTTCCGACGACCCGCGCTTCAGCACGAACTCCGTCCGGGTGGCGAACCGAACCGCACTCACCGCGCTGCTGGACGCCGTCTTCGCGCCCTACGATCCGGCCGAACTGCTGGAACGGCTGGCCGACGCGGGCATCCCCGCAGGCCGCGTCCGCAGCCTGGACGAGGTCTACCAGTGGGAGCAGACGCGCTCGCAGCGGCTGCTGCTCGACGTCGAGCACGAGAGCCTGGGGAAGATCACCCTGCCCGGATCACCGCTGCGGACGTTCACCGTCGACGGCACCGGCGCCGAGACCGAGACGACCAGCGTCGGCGACGGTGCGCCACCGCTGCTCAACGCCGACGCCGACGCCATCCGGGGCTGGCTGGACGAACCGCTGCCGGTGCCGCCGAGGTGACCTCCGGGAACCCCCGACCCACCGCATCCGACTCGCAGAACATCACAGGAGATGACGAAGATGTCAGCGACACACGACACGTCCGAGAAGCTCGCCGAGGTCCTCGAGAAGGTCAGGACACTCGGGCCCACGCTGCGCGAACGCGCGCTGGAAGCGGAGCGGGCGGGCCGCCATTCGGACGCGACCATCGCTGACCTCGACGCCACCGGTGTCTTCGACATCGGCAGCCCCGCCGAGTTCGGCGGGTACGAGTTCTCCGTCCGGCAGCAGCTCGACGTCGTCTCCGAGGTCGCCAAGTGGGACGGCTCCTGCGGATGGACCGTATGGGTCGGCGCGTCCACCAACTGGATCCCCGCCGGCTCGGGCGCCCGGGTCGTCGAGGAGGTCTACGGCCCGGCCTGGGTGGGGCCGCGGGTCTCCGGCTCGAGCCACTTCCCCGCTTCCCGAGGGCGCGCCAAGCGGGTCGACGGCGGCTGGATCCTGTCCGGGGGGCCCTGGACCTTCGGGAGCGACGCGCTGTGGGCGCCCTACACCAACCTCGGCTGCATCGCCGACGACGGCGAGGGGCCCTACCTGGTGGGCGCCCAGGTACCGCTGGACGAGCTGCGCTTCCTCGACGACTGGAAGGTCGCCGGCATGCGCGCCACGGGGAGTGTGTCCATCAAGCTCGCAGGCGACGAGCTCTTCGTCCCGGAGCACCGCTGTGTCGACTTCCGTGACATCACCGGCGCCCGTCTCGACAGCGGCCTCAAGGGGTCGATCTGGCAGGCCCCGTCACTCGGGTGGGCGTTCAGCCTGATGGCCGGCATGTCGATCGGCATCGCCCAGGGCGCTTTGGAGCGCTTCCTGGAGCGCTCCAAAGGCCGGCCGGTGCGCGGCACCACCTACAAGAACCAGCTGGAAGCCCCGCTGACACACCTGATGCTGGCCGAGGTCCACTCCAAGCTTCAGTCCGCGACGCTGATGACGCGGGCCAACGCTGAGGAGACCGACCGGCTGGGCGCGCTCGCCGCCGCCGGGACGCCAGCCGATCCGGAGTACCTGCAGAAGTTCAGTGCCCGCGTCCTGGTGGAGACCGCTTACGCGGCCAAGTGGTGCGCGGAGGCGATCGAGCTGCTGCAGCGGAACTCCGGCTCGACGGCGATCATGGAGAGCGAGCCCATCCAGCGGGCCTGGCGCGACGCACGGGTCATCACCCTGCACGGCGCGCTCAACCTCGAAGCCCTCTCCGAGAACTACGGGCGGCTGATGGCGGGATCCCAGCCGCACAACTTCGCGGGCATCACCACCCTCGACCGCTTCGCGCCGGCCCCCGTGAAGCAGGGCTGACCCATGACGACCCCACCCGCGTCCGAAGGTGTGGCAGCCGCCGTCATCGACTCCCCCGGCGCCGCACCGCGGCTGGGGTCGGTCGTGCTGCCGGCGTGGACGTCCGGCAGCACCCTGGTGGCCGTGGTCGCGGCGCCGTTGAACCCGCTCGACCTGGTCATCGCCTCGGGAACGTTCCACTCCGTCCGCCACGAAGCCGCCTACGTCCCCGGCAGCGAGTGTGTGGGCGTGGTGCTCCGGTCCGACCGCCATCCGCCCGGCAGCTGGGTCTACGCCGAGTGCCACGCCTCACCGGCCGCGCCCGGCGCCTTCGCCACGCAGGTCCTCGTCCCCGACGACGACGTGCTGCCGCTGCCGCACGCTCTCGACCCGGTGACGGCCGCGGCCGTCGGCAACTCCGGTATGGCCGCGTTCATGCCGCTGGTCGAGCAGGCCGGCCTGCGCCCCGGAGAGACGGTGCTGGTCCTGGGCGCCACCGGCGCCGTCGGACAGATCGCCATCCAGGTGGCGCGCCGGATCGGCGCGGGCCGGGTGGTCGGCGTCGCCCGCGACCGGGCCGCGCTGGAGAGCCTGCTGCTGCTCGGTGCGGACGCCGTGGTCGCGCTGCGGGCGGACGAGAGCGCCGAGGAGCTCGCCGTCCGGCTACTGGCGGCCGCGGGACCGGTGGACGTCGTCCTCGACGGCCTGTACGGCGTGCCGCTGGAGGCGGCGCTGCGGGCGTGCGCACCACGGGCGCGGGTGGTCAACATCGGCAACCCGGCAGGTGTGACCGCGCAGATTCCCGCCGGGCTGCTGCGCGGCAAGCAGCTGAGCCTGTCCGGGTTCGCCGGCCTGCACACCCCGCTCAAGGACAAGCAGCCCGCGCTGACGTGGCTGTGGGACGCGCTCTCCCGCGAGGAACTCCGAATCGAGGTCCGCGGCTTCGCGCTCGGGGAGCTGCCGTCGGTCTGGCGCGCCCAGGCCGCGTCCCCGCACGCCAAGTACGTCCTGCTGCCCGACCCGGCCCGCCTTCCCCACCCGTCACCACACGACCGGAGCACGCGACCGTGACCTACCCTCCTCCGGTGTCCGCCCTCCGGCCGGACGTCGACTGCGTCATCGTCGGCGGCGGCCCCGTCGGCCTGCTGACCGCCGTCCTCCTCGGCCGGGCCGGCCTGCGGGTGGCCGTCGTGGAGCGCCAGCCGCAGCGCTATCCTTCGCCGCGTGCGTGCACCATCGACCACGAGGCGCTGCGCATCCTCCAGTCCGTCGGACTCATGGACAGCCATGCCGACCTGTTCGAACCCTCCCGGGGCGAACGCGGCGGGTACGAGTTCCGCAACGGCGAGGGCGAACTCCTGCAGGCCATCGACTGGAACAGGACCGCCGAGTCGGGATGGGCGAACACCAACGGCTTCTACCAGCCCGACCTGGAAGCGGTCCTGGAGGACCTGGCGCTCGTGACACCGGGCGTCACGGTCCACCGCGGCTGGACGTTCCAGGCCCTGACGCAGGACGGTGAGGAGACGACCGTCCAGCTGGCTCCCGCCGGGCGCCCGGAGGAGGCCCTGCCGGTCCGCTCACGGTGGCTGGTCGGCGCCGACGGGGCAAACAGCTCCGTCCGCTCCCATCTGGGCATCGGCGTCGGCGACTCGGGTTTCCAGGCCGACTGGCTGGTGGTGGACTACCGGCCGCTGGTGGAGGAGCAGTGGAGTGCCTTCGTCACCCAGTACTGCGACCCAGCGCAACCGGCCACCGCGGTCAACAGTGGTCCGGGACGGCGGCGCTTCGAGTTCATGCGCCCCGCGGACATGACCGTCGAGGAGCTGGGCCGTGACAGCACCGCCTGGCGGCTCATGGCGCCCTGGGGGGTGACACCGCGGACCGCCGAGCTGGAACGGCACGCGGTCTACACCTTCCGGGGCCGCTGGGCGCACACGTGGCGCGTGGGCAACGCCTTCCTCGCCGGTGACGCCGCCCACCTCATGCCCCCGTTCCTGGGGCAGGGCCTGTGCGCGGGCCTGCGGGACGCGCGGGCGCTCGCCTGGCGGCTGGCCATGGTGCACGGCGGACTGGCGGCGCCGTCGATCGTGGACACCTACGGACCCGAGCGCACCGGACACGTCCGGGAGATCATCGACGAGGCGGTGGCTGCGGGCCGGGTGATCTGCGAACTCGATCCCGATCGCGCGGCCGCCCGTGACGCGGAGATGCGGAAGCGGTCGCGTGACGCCGAGGCCGCCACCCGGCAGCCGCCGCACCCCCGCCTGGGTGAGCCGTCCCTGACGCTCACCGGGCGCGGGCACACCGCGGGACGGCTGGCGCCCCAGGGGCGGGTCCGCGTCGGCGCCAGGACCGGCCTGTTCGACGACATCGTCGGCGGCGGCTGGCAGCTGGTCAGCCGCGCCGGCGACCCCTTGGCCCTCCTGCCCGACGAGGACCTGTCCTGGTTCCGCGGCATCGGTGGCACGGCCGCCGACGTGTCGGGTGTGGGCGCCGTCCAGGACGTCGACAGTGCCTACGCCCGCTGGTTCACCGAGCACGACTGCCAGGTCTTCCTGTCCCGGCCCGACTTCTACGTGTTCGCGGCCGGACAGCACGCCGACATCCCGCACTTCGTAGCGCGTCTGCGCCGGAGCATCGAGCCGGCTCCCGTGAAAGGAACGCCATGACGGCAACGCACCACCACACCCCGAACGGTGAGCTTCCCCCCGTGCACCAGCCGCGGGCGGGTGGTTCGTTCGACGCGACAGCGGTCACGTTCGCCGCGATGGGCTTCTTCGACGGCCTAGCCGCCGACCAGCGCGCACGGGTACTGCTGCCCGCCACGGACCCCGGCAGGACGCACTGGAACTTCCTGCCCGAGTCCGGTCGGCCCGGCCTCGCGCTGGGAGAGCTCGACCGCTACCAGGAGGGACTGGCGCACCGGTTGATCGCCGAGTCGATGTCGATGCCGGCCTACGCCCGGGTGGTGCAGGTGATGTCCAACGAACACCTGCTGCGTGAGTTGAACCAGCCCGTGTTCGGCCACATCGCACCCATCTTCCGTGACGCTCGCGGCTACTTCCTCACGTTCTTCGGCCAACCGCAGCCGGACACCACCTGGGGCTGGCGGCTGGTCGGCCACCACCTGTCGATCAACATCACCGTCGTCGACGGCGACCTGGTCAGCGCCACCCCGTTCCTGCTCGGCGCCGAACCCGCCCGCTTCGGCCCGTTCCGGATCCTCGGCGAGGAGGAGGATGCAGGCTTCGAGCTGCTCGACAGCCTCACCGGCTCCCAGCGGCAGACGGCGATCATCCACTCCCGGCCGCCGGCGGACTTCGTGACCCGCACGGTCGCCACGATCGGCGACGTCGAGTACCCCGCCTACCACGGGGTGGGCCGCCGCGACGCGATGATCACCGACGAGGACCGCAAGGCGCTGGCCTACTTCCGCGACCACCCCCGCGGCATTCGCGCCGGCGACCTCTCCCCCGCCCAGCGCGGGCACTTCGACACACTGCTCGCCCACTTCGTCGAACGCTCCCGCCCCGGCCTGGTCGGCTTCGAGATGGACCGCATCGCGGCCGCCGGCGGCGTCGACGATCTCCGCTTCGCCTGGGCGGGCGGCACGTCCATCGAGCAGCCGCACTACTTCCGCATCCAGGGCCCGACGACCCTGATCGAGTTCGATAACGCCGAGGACGACGCCAACCACGTGCACAGCGTCTGGCGCGACCCCTCCAACGACTTCGGCGCCGACCTGCTGATCCAGCACCACCTCGACCACGACCACACCGGCTCCCGCGCGGACGGCTCCGCCTGACCGGTGCGAACCGCTCACCCCTAGGCGCAAGCCGTCGCGGAAGACCGCGAAAGGACACACATGAAGATAGTGGGCGTCAGACGACCCCAAGGCGGTTCCGGCGTGGAGGTCGCCACCCTGGCCGAGGGACACCCTGAAGTGACCGTCATTGCCTCCCTCACGGATTTCTGGGCCGACCCGGTAACCCATCTGTCCCGGTCACCGGTCGGCCCCACCCTCGCCGTCTCGTCCGTCGAGCTGGTCCCCCCGGTGCTGCCCGACGCGCGGGTCTTTTGCATCGGGCTCAACTACCTGGACCACGCGGCGGAGGGCAGCTATCGGGACCAGCCGCTGCCCACCTGTCCCACGCTGTTCGCGCGCTGGCCGCGGTCCTTGACCGTGGACGGGGCCGAGGTCCCCGTGCCCGCCAACGAGGCGGGCCTGGACTGGGAGGGCGAGGTCGTCGCCTGGGTCGGCGCCCCCCTCGTCGACGCTTCCCCCGAGGAGGCTCTGGCGTCGGTCGTCGGCTACTCGGCGTTCAACGACCTGACGGCGCGCCGGGCGCAGAAGCTGACCTCGCAGTGGATTCTGGGCAAGAACGCGGACCGGTCAGGGCCGATCGGCCCGATGGTGCCCGCCACGGAGGTGGGTGACCTCAAGCAGGGCCTGCGGCTGCGGACCCGCGTCAACGGCGAGACCGTGCAGGACGGCCGTACCGACCAGATGGTCTACACCGTCGGGGACACGCTGTCCCTGATCTCCCACACCCTGACCCTGCGCCCCGGTGACCTGCTCGCCACCGGCACACCGGCAGGCGTCGGCTACAGCCGCACACCCCCGTGGCTGCTGCAGCCGGGGGACGAGGTCGAAGTCGAGGTGGAGCGGCTCGGCGCCGTGCGCAACTTCATCGTGGGTAACGACCGGCGCACCCAGCACTGAACGCTTCCGCGAGCCGTACAACTCCCGCACACCCCAGCGAGATTGAGGACCACATCATGACTGTTGAGCACGACAAGGCCGAGATCATCGAGATCATGAATCTCTACGCCCTCGCGCTGGACGCACACGCCTGGGACCTGTTCGACCGCGTCTTCGCCGAGGATGTGACCGCGGAGTTCGGCCCGGCCGGCGCGGCCTGGCACGGCCTCCCCGAGTTCAAGCGCTCCTTCGCGGAGTTCCACGAGACCCTGGACGGCCACCAGCACACGATGATGGGCCACCTGGTGCACGTCGATGGCGACCGGGCGAACGCGTTCAGCTACGGCAACTGGGTGCTGTTGCGCCATGCCGCCGACGGCGGACCGGTCTGGGAGGGGACGGGCTGGTACGACGACGAACTCGTGCGCACCGGGAACGGCTGGCGCATCCAGCGACGCGTGTGCCGCTTGATGTCCTGGAGCGGCAACCCCTCGGTACCCGAGCCGAACCGCGAGCACAACCCCGACATGCAGCTCAACGTGCTGCGCGAGCACAGCCTTGCGGGGAAGATCGAGTTTTTGAAGGCCATCGGTGCGAAGTAGCGTCTGATGCTACGAGCACGACTGAGGGGCGGCCCGTCGCGGGCCGCCCCTCAGTCGTTGCCGTCAGCTGTTCAACACCGGCAGCTGCAGATAGGACGCGTGCTCCCCGCCCGTGTGGATGACGTGCTTGCCGCTGTTGCGCGGCAGGTAGTCGCGCGTTGCCGGCATGTGCGCACCCACCAGGTTCCGCCCGCTGACGACCAGGCGCAGCGCCTCACCGGGGTGGAACAGCAGCCCGATGGGGAGCAGGTCGATCTCGACATCGACGATCTCCCCCGGGGCCAGCTTCTCGACCCGGTCGAAGCTGTGGGCGGGCACGGTGTCGGTCGACAGTTTGTCGTCCCGGTGCCGCGCGGACACGCGCAGGCGGCCGTTCGAGCCCTTGTAGCGCAGGACGGTGGCGCCGTGCTCGGTGATGTCCTGCATCAGCGCGCCGTGGTTGGGCACGGTGAACTCCTGCAGCGGTGTCCCCCACCGGTCCAGCTTCTGCACCAGGACGAACAGGTCCATGTCGTCGGCGCCCTGCGCCTCGACCCACAGGTGCGCCTTGGGGTAGCCGACCAGGGTCGTCTCCTGGTCGAAGGCGACCGTGAAGGAGACTAGACCCGGGTCCGCCTCCGTGTCGTAGGGCACCGGCGTTCCCTCTGCGGCGGGCGCGGTGGCCAGCGTGCGTGTAGTGCCGTCGAGGTAGTACCTGACCGGATCGGCGTCCTGCGGGGGGAAGCAGTCCGCGACGTGATCGGAGCTGGCGCCGCCTTCGAGGTCGAGCAGGCTGTAGCGGACCCGCGGCGTCTGCTGCCAGCCGTTGTCCATGCCCTTGAGGTAGTGGTCGAAGAATCGGCGCAGGTCCTCGGTGTTGGCCTGGTCGTAGTAGTCGGGCCATTCCTGGGTGCTGTGGATGCGCAGCCACTTGTCCTGCGAGGCGATCCTGCGCCAGGCCCGGAAGGTACCCGCTGTGTGCAGGGTGTTGGTGTAGCTGGCCACGACGTAGGCGGGCACGGTGACCCGGTCGAAGCGGGCTGTCTTGTCCTCCCAGAGCCGGTTCATCAGCGGGTGGCGCTCCACCTCCGCGAGGATGTCCTCGCGTTCGTTCTTACCGGCGTAGCTGTGCTTCTGTAGCCGTTCGGCAAAGCCGATGTCGGGCATGCCGCCGCGCATGGTCAGGTCGCGGTAGATGTCGCTGAAGCCTTCCACCGGGTTGATCGCCGCGAGGTGGGGCGGCTGTTCGGCGGCGGTGAACCACTGCGCGATGGCGAGGTAGGAGGTCCCGCTCATCGCGACCTTGCCGCTGCACCAGTCCTGGACGGCCAGCCACTCGATGAGGTCGTGACAGTCCTCGCCCTCCTGACGTCCGAACATCACACTGTCGCCCTGCGACTGGGCGATGCCGCGCGGGTCGGGGTTGCAGACCGCGTAGCCCTGTGCGCACCAGTACGCCGGGTCGGGTCCCTCGAACTTCTGCAGTCCCGACAGGGCCCCGTTGTCGATGCCGAGCATCCCGAACAGGCCGACGACGCTCGGACCGGTGCCCTGGCTCTTGCCGTACGGGCTCCAGGCGACCAGGACGGGGACCTTCTCGGTGCCCGCTGGACGCAGTACGTCCACGTAGATGGTCACGCCGTCGCGCAGGACGACCGCGACATCCTTCTCGAACACGATCTCCGTCTGCAGCGGACGGTACCGCGGGTGCAACTGGTAACCGACCGGCAGGGTCTGGACACCCGGTTCGAATGCGCTCAGCAGTCCGTGCACGATGCTCGGCTCGTAGCTCGAGGATTCGAACACTGTCTCTTCGTGGATCATTTCTGCTTCCATTTCGATCTACTGCCGACGCGGACGCCGAGGTCAGCGCGTTCAAGGGCAGACGTCAACGGCATCCGCGAGGTGCGGTCCGCGTGCGCGTGAAAGCCCCTGGGGTGACGCCACGGTCCAGGGGACGAACGCGGCTTTAAAACACCCGTATGTTTCGCATGTTTGCGATGCTGCTACGGCCTTAGGCGCCTGTCAAGGGACTAGGATCCGGTGCATGCATTCGCGCCCACCCGGCCTCGCTCAGTACCTCGCCTCCGAGATCGAGGAGCTGATCGGCACCCGCTGCCTGCGTTCCGGCGACCGCATCGCCACGATGGAGGAACTGCGGACACAGACCGGGTACGGCCGCGCCACCATCGGCGAGGCGGCTCGTCTGCTCACCGAGCGGGGAAGTGTCGACGTGCGCCCGGGGCGTGGGGGTGGCCTCTTCGTCGCCCAGGTCAGCCCGGTTGTCCGCTTGCGTCAGACGCTCCTGACCGTGCCCCACGGAGCCCCGACGGTGGCGGACGCGATCGCCGTCCGCGATGCCCTCGAAGAACTGGTCATCGTGGAGGCCGCCGCGCACCGGACCGACGGCGACATCCGCGACCTCGAAGCCCACCTGGACGCGATGCGACGCGCGGGCGACGACCTCGAAGCGTTTCTTCGTGCCAACTGGGAGCTGCACGAACGCATCGCAGCGGTGTCTCCCAACCCGCTGGCCCGCGCCATGTACCTCGGCATGATGCGCTGCATCGCGGAACTGTCGGTCCGGGCCGACAGCCAGGACACCTCAACGGCCAGCGTCTACCTGACCCAACGGCTCGCTGTGCACGAGGACATCGTCGAGGCAATCCGGCTCGGCGACGCCGATCGCGCACGGGCGGCCGCCGCCGCGCACCGGAGCAGCACGGCGTCTGGCGTGGCGCCGCCCTGAACACCGCCGCCGCACGGCGCCGGCATAGGGCGAGCCGAAAGCGCCGTGCGGTAGGGCGCGTGGAGCTCCACCCGTGGGCACGCGTCATCAGGACTGGGCGGCTGGCAGGCTGCGTAGCGCTCCGACGTGCGGATCACTCCCGCGTGAGTCCTGAATAGAAGAATTGGTGCTGCGTGCAGGTCCAATCCCAAGAGGAGCGGGGCATGCCACACCGACCTTGCTGCCGAGATCCGGCGGTCGCGCAGCGCGCCGGCGTCTACTTGCCCGCGGTCAGTTCCTCCGAATGACGCCCATCAGCCGCTCACTGGCCCACCAGGGATATCAGGGCGTGTGTCATAGGTCGAAGTACGTCAGGACGACGCGGCGCTCGACCGAGCCGTGGCGCTGCTGGCGAATCTCCGCCCCGCGTTGCGCTGTCGCACCGGCAGCAACACGGCTCGACCCGGGCCCACAGCTGGTCTGAACCCACCCTCGGTTCCTGCCGCGCTAGGCTACCGAAACCAGTGACACGCCCCGCACGCCAAGTCACCCCGTTGTGTCAGCCGTTCTAGGAGCGGCGTTCCAGGACGCTGGTGAAGGACGGCGCGACCTCAACACCGCACAAGGCCCGTCCGATGTTCTCCATCCACGTGTCGATGGTGTGGGCCGCGTGCAGGCTGCCGGCGCGACAGTTCCTGGCGATCAACTGGAGTGGTTGCCGTTTCGTGATCGCGGATGCCCCCGAGGCGCGGAAGAGCGTCTCGATCGCGGAGCTGCACGCGTCCCAGATGTAGGCGACGTCGGTGTGGAATTGGAGTGTCTGGCGATCAGTGGGGTCCACTGCACGGCGTTCGCATTCGTCCAGGGCGGCAACCGCCGCGTCAGCCACCAGGCTCGCGGCGCGGATCTTGCTGTGCGCTCGGCCGACGGTGAGATGCGTGATGGGTGCGACGGCCTGGTTCGCGTACGGAGAGTACGCGATGGTCCGCCTCCCGAGTGTGCCGAGGAAGACGTCCATCGCGTGGTCGGCCATGCCCAGCGCCGTGCCGGTCCCGGTGACGAGCGAACGGGCGAGTCCTCCTCGTCGCGGTCCGCGGCCCTGTGCGGTCAGCTCGTCGATCTGCGACGCGAGCAGAGCGGGGGTGCTGAACCGCTCGTCGGGTACGAAGAGTTCGCCGTCGGTCGCTACGGTCTGACTGCCGGTGGCGGCGAGTCCCATTGCCTGCCAGTCGTCCTGTGTGACGAGCGAGTCCTTAGGCACGAGGACCATGCCGACTTTCGTGTCGTCGGCCGGGTCGTAGTAGACGGCGAGGTATCCGTGCGAGGCGTGGACGCTGCCGGTCGCAAACGGCCACTTTCCCTCGACCATCCAGCCGCCGTCGACCCGTCGCGCGGTTCCCGACATCCGCCGGCTCGTGCCTCCTACCGCGAAGGTACGGTTCCCGACCCACCGGGACTCGTACACCGGCGTAACGACGGCCTGGGGGAAGGAGAAGCTCCACAGGTTCCCCCCTGCGGCCGCCCAGACGACCCAGGAGGTCGCCCCACATCCCGCGCCAAGAGCGCGGTAGATGTCGTGCAGTTCCCGCGTGGTGAAGTCCGCGCCGCCAAAGCGTTTCGGAGTGGTCAGGGTGAACACGCCGGCAGCGTCGAGACGCTCGATGTTCTCCTGGGGGATGCGACGCTGCTGTTCCGCCACGGGCTGCTGGTCGCGAAGCCACGGCTGAATCTTGTGTATCCGGTCGGCTATCTCGTGTGCGGATGGTTGCCGTTCGTTCGCATTGGTGCGCAGGGTCATGGCCCATGACTTTCTCGTGATTCGTACTCGCGATGTCCGAAGGGTCGACATACCGCTCCTGTAGCGGCGGACGCATCCTGCGCCGGTCGCCGAAAGCGGATCAGATCAGGAAGGCCAGTTGTCGTCCGCCGACGGCACCCCGCCGAAGCCGGCGACCGGGCGAAGGGACGGATCGGAACCGTCGCGTCGGCCTGCCGAGGCGTCGGGGTGGTCGTCGAACCAGCCGTCGGCGGGGTACTTGTACATCCAGTCGACGATCAGTTGGCGGCGGGCGATCAGCCACAGCCCGTCACGGCGCTCGAACCGGTCCAGGTAACGTGCCCAGAGCTTGACGGACTCGCCTTTCCACTGATGGCTCTCGGAGCCTTGGTGATCAGCCTGGAGATACGTCTCGACGTGAGCGATGTCGGGACCGTTGAACTCGATGAGGCTGTTCCCCAGGGAATGCATGGTCCGTACGAAGCGCGGCATCTCCCCTGCCAGGAAGTCGACGAATCCGGATACGGGACCGATATGCAGGCTCGCGGGAAACTGGACCCAGGCGTCCTCGTGGAACACGCTACGCACAAGGTCCATGTCCACCCGGTCCAGGCCGCGACAGTAGCGGAGCAAGGCATCGTGGATGTGAGCACGGGCGCTCAGTTCGTCGACATTCATCGGCGTTTCCCTCCAAAGGGATCGGTGTTTGGGGCTGAAGTGGGCGAGGCGGAGCCGCGAGTGGGGAGGCCGGCCGGATACGTGCCGGGCTGCTTCGGGGCCGACGGCCTTCAGCACTCCCGCGCGGGAAGAACGGGCAGCTGTACGAAGCTGGGGTATTTCGGTCCGGTGTAGACCGTGTTCCGCGCCCCGTCGTGATAGGCCGGGTCGTAGGCGTGACGCATACCGTGGCCGACCCCGGTGTAGGGCTGGACATCGATACGAAGGCGATGCCCCTTCCTGACCAGACCGGTGTTCGGGATGATCTCTATCTCGACCGGGACGACCTCGCCGTCCCGCAGGGGGGCGTAGTCGTCCTGCAGGTGCGTGTGCTTGGGCCGGTAGCCGGTCGAGCGCTCGGGATCCAGCGTGCGGTGTGATGCCTTGAGCCAGCCTTTGGCCAGTGGGTAGAAGCGTGTGGAGATGCCGGGGATCAGTGCCGGACCGCAGTAGTCGACTTCGCGGTCGTCGGTATCCAGCACGCGCACAGCCACGTAGACGTCCATGTCCGTAGCGGTGCTGGCCATCCACAGCACCGCTTTGCTGTAGCCGGCGAGAACGGTGTCCTCCAGTAGCGGCTCGCTGATGAAGGTGGCGCCCGGAGCGCAAGGCGCACTCGCCACGGCGCCCGTGCCGGTCGCCGGCGGGATGCGGGGTGCGTTCAGGTCCACTTCGGCGGAGTACTCCACGAAGCGATCGTCCTCGGGCGGGGTGCGCGCCAGGCGCAGGACGTTGTCGCAGGGCAGGCCGACGTTGCTGCCGAGGGGCGTGGCGTCGAGATACCAGCGGACGTACTGGGTGCGGGCGACCGGCCACTCCTGCTCCTCCTGCAGGTAGGAGCAACCGCGCCCGGTTCTGATCTCCAGGCGGACCGGGGGCCTGTCCATGATCCCGTTGTCGATCCCCTTGAGCCAGTGGTCGAAGAACGCCATGTGCTCCTCCACCGCGGCACGGGAGTACGACTTCAGGAACCAGTCCTCCCAGAAGTCGATCTTCTTGTTCGGGGTAGGGGTGTTGAGGTAGGTCTCGCTGCTTCCGAGCTGGTGGAAGTTGCCAGGATGTGTCGTTGCGGCAACCGTCCACAGGGGCACGGTCACGTCGCGGAGATCAGGGCTCATCAGCACCTCGGACCGGGGCCCGAATACCGCCGACGGGTCGGAGTCCTTGAAGGGGTTGGTCCGGGCGATCTCCAGGAAGTCCTTCGCGTCGACCTCGCCGCAGATCGCCGGCACGATGCCGTGCTGGAACCAGCCGGGAAAGAACTCCTCGTTGAGGATGCCTCCGGTGTACATGACCTCCTCATAGAGGTCGGTGTCCGTGCCGATCGCGATCATGGCCTTGAGGTGCGGCGGCTTGAGGCTGGCCACCGCGTGCTGGCTCACCGCGTAGTACGACATACCCCACAGGCCGACGCTGCTGTTGGACCACGGTTGCGCCGCGGCCCACTCGATGGCGTCGTAGTAGGCCTCCGCCTCGTCGATTCCCCAGATTCCCAAGGTCCCGGGACTCCTGCCGGCGCCGGGGCTGTCGATGCGCACGAGGGCGTAGCCACGCGGAATCCACGCCGCGGTGTTGATGCTTTCGTGGTTCTCGTACTCGTATCCATCCGGGTTGCCCTGAAAGTACCTCTCTTCCATCTGCTCATGGTGTTCGGCGTCCTGCTCGCTCGCGATGGAGTGATGGACGAACGCCCGCCCGTAGACACCGCAGTTCATGATGACGGGAACCGGTTCGGGGGTGTCCGGGCGATACACGTCCGCGTACACGAAGGAGCCGTTGCGCAGCGGGATTCTGACATCGCGGAAGCGCCGGATGCCAAGGACGTGGCGCCGTACCTCGTTGCGCGCCGCTGCCGGCGAGGTGACCGTTCGGGGTGCGACGCCGCCGATGACCTTCGCCCGGTTGAGCTCGTCGAGGAGCGTTGCGACCATCGGATCGCCCGTGAATGCCTGAACGGGATCGGCGGGAGCTCCCGGGAGCGAAGCGAGTCCGTAGCGGAAGTCGATGGGGCGGTTTCCCACCAGGGCGTGAATTTCCGGCGTAAGAAGGATTCCATCGTCCGGACTGTCGTGGTGATTGAGCGTCAGCAGGAATCGTGCGATGTTGGTCAGCCCCGGGTCCGCCAGCTTGTCGAGGCTGCCGTCCACCCGCGCAACGAGGTCGGCGAGGGTGAGCCTCTTCGCCCCGCGCGCCGCACCGACCAGGACCGCACCGACCGAGAAGACGACGACCTCACCGTCCCGGAACGCAAATGTGCCGTCATCGTCCGTGAATCCCGAGCAGGTCGGGGTTTCGAACCGCAGACCGATGACGGGTCCTGCCATATTTCCGCTGCGCAGCATGGTCCTCTGCTTTCGAGTTCGGAACGATCAAAAGGTGATGGTCCGTGTGGGTCCGGTGCGCGCGACGCCACTGCCAGAGGGTGACCTCATGCCTGGCGGCGACAGGGCTCCCCGTGAGGTGCTCACTCCAGGTGCACTCCTGAGGTGCATCCCGAGGTCGGGATCCGGGGCACTGCACGGGTCCGTTTGCGGGACGGGCGACCCGACCGGGTCGTCAGACACTGGCCAGGCGTCGGAATCTGCTGCCGTGGAACACCAGCGGGGACATGTCGGGCGTCGCACTGAGGCCGTGGATCTGCATCAACACGATGTCGTGGTCGCCGCAGGAGACTTCTTCGCGGATCGTGCAGTCCAGCCACAGGGTCGCACCGTCTACGAAGACGGCTCCGTCCTCGGAGGCGAACCAGTTCGTGCCGGCGAAGCGGTCGCCGGCCCTGCCGGCCAGCCGGGTGCATATCTCGTCCTGGCCCTCGGCCAGCACGCTCAGCCCCAACCGTGGTTGCTTCCGCAGCTTCGGCCACGTGGCGGACGTGTGCTGAACGCACAGGGACACCAACGGGGGGTCCATGGATACCGATGTGAACGAACTCGCGGCCAGCCCCAGGGGCTCTCCCTCGTAGCTCGCGCACACGGCGGCGACTCCTGACGGAAAGCACCCGAAGGCCCGCCGCAACTGCGCGGTTGCCATCACCGGCTCGATACCTCTCACTTCGTCCTCCTTGTCTGGCCGCCGCCCGGCATCAGCCCCGCTCAAAGCAGGCGTGTCGAAGTGCCATGCGACGGGATGCGCATGGCGCGGACGGGAGCGAACTGTCAACGAGATGTGCGTGTACGGTCGTGTCCGCGCGGGCGTTGGGTGGCGCATTCGACCGCGTCGGTCAACGGCGCGGCGACCTGCGACCGGGTCGGTGTGCGTCCGCCGGGTGTGATCCTCGACCCGACACGGTCAGGGAACTGGCTCCGGCTCGTGGTCTGCGGGGAATCCCGGGTGCGGAACCGCGTGGCCGCGCACGCTCGGGGGGTCCGCGAACCGCAAGGCTCGGTCCGCCATCGGGATCAAGCCGGTTTCACCGGCAGTTGCAGATACGAGGCGCGATCGGCGCCGGTGTGGATGACGTGTTCTCCGCCGTGTGGGGTGGTGTACTCACGGATCCCGGGCATCATCGGACCCAGGAGCGAGCGGCTGCTGATGACGAGGCGAAGTTGTTCGCCCGGGTAGAACACGAGACCGACCGGGAGAAGGTCGATCTCGACCTCGACGACCTCGTCGGGTGAGAGCTTCTCGACCCGGTCGAAGCTGTGGGCGGGGACGTCCTCGGTCGACAGCTTCTCGTCCAGGTGGCGCATCGAGACGCGCAGCCGTCCGTCCGCCCCCTTGTACCGCAGGATCGAGCCACCGCGTTCGGTGACGTCGTGGACCCGCGCGCCCTGGTTGGGCACGGTGAACTGCTGCAGTGGCGTGCCGTGCGCGTCGAGCTTCTGAACGAGGAGGAACAGGTCCATGTCGTCCGCCGCCTCCACCTCGACCCACAGGTGCGCTTTGGGATACCCGACCAGCACGGTCTCCCGCTCGAAACGCGTCACGAAGGACACGGTGTCCGGGTTGGACCCCACGGCGTAGCCCGCCGTCGCCCCGACGGTCGGCGCCACAGGCCCCAAGGTTCGCGACAGGCCGTCGAGATAGTACTTCGTCGGCGTGACGTCCGCCGGCGGGAACTGGTCGGCCGGGACGTTTACCCGGTCGCCGCCCTGGAGATCGAGCACGGAGTAGCGCACCCGGGGCGTGTTCTCCCAGCCGTTGTCCTCGCCCTTGAGGAAGTGGTCGAAGAACCGGCGCAGGTCCTCCCTGTTCGCCTCGTCGTAGTAGTCGGGCCATTCCTGGCTGTTGTGGATGCGCAGCCACTTCTCCGCGGACGCCATTCGGCGCCATGCGCGAAACGTTCCCGCGGTGTGCAGCGTGTTGGAGTAGCTGGCGACGACGTACGACGGCACGGTGATCCGATCGAAGAGTGGGATTTTCTGCTCCCACAAGTCGTCCACCAGGGGGTGGCGTTCGGCTTCCGCGATGATGTCCTCCTTGCGTCCCCTGCCCCGAAAGCTGTGGTCGCGGAGCTGGCGAGCGAACCCGTGGTCGGGCACGCCACCGCGCATCACCAGATCGCGGTAGACATCACTCACGCCCTCCCACGGGTTGATCGCCGCCAGGTGCGGGGGCTGTTCGGCGGCGGTGAACCACTGCGAGACCGCGAGGTAGGAGGTCCCGCTCATCGCGACCTTGCCCGTACACCACTCCTGGACGCCCAGCCACTCGATCAAGTCGTAGCAGTCCCGGCCTTCCAGGCGGTCCCAGAGGACACTGTCACCTTCGCAGTCAGCCACACCCCGGACGTCCGGGTTGCAGATCGCGTAGCCCTGCGCGCACCAGTACGCCGGGTCGGGGCCCTCGAACTTCTCGAGCCCGGACACGATTCCGTTGTCCAGTCCGACCAGACCGAACACACCCATCACGCTGGCAGAGGTTCCCTGGCCCTTGCCATACGGGCTCCACGCGACGATAACCGGCACCTTCTCAGCGCCGGCGGGTCGCAGCACATCGACACGGATGGTCACACCGTCACGCAGTGTGACGGCGATGTCTTTTTCGAGCACGGTGTCGACGGGCAACGGCTTGAACGGCGGCGCGATCCTAAACCCCGCCTCCAGCGTGCGGGTTCCGGGGTCGAAGCCACTCAGAATCCCGTACCGATCACCCGACTCCAGCGGGTCGGACGGCATGAACACCTTCTGGATTTCACTCATGGGAGCGCCTCGCGTCTCTGTTCCCGTAACGGGCTGTGGCCGCACTGCGAGCGTAGCCCCGTCGACGTCATATCTCAACACCTGTTGAGATTCATTCGGGCGGTAGTTTTGGGGCATGACTGCGCACACGAATACCGCCGCGGCCGGGCGCCGCGGACGCCGGCCTGGGACGAGCACGACCCGTCAGGCGATCCTCGACGCGGCCAGGGCCCGGTTCGCGGCCGACGGCTTCACCGCGACGACCATCCGAAGGGTCGCGGTCGACGCCGGGGTGGACGCGTCGCTGGTGATGCAGTTCTTCCGGTCGAAAGACGAGCTGTTCGCCGCTGTGCTGTCCATCCCCCAGGACGCTCTGACGCGCTTCAGCGCCGCATTCGAAGGGACCGACGATCACCTGGGCGAGCGCGTGGTCCGCGCCTTCCTTGATGTGTGGGAGGGAGACGCGCGCAGTTCGGAACCGCTCATGGCGATGCTCCGCGGCGCCATCGTGAATGACCAGGCCAACGGACTGCTGCGGGAGTTCCTGGAGGAACGTCTGCTCGTCGACGCTCTCACGTCGCGCGCGGTCGACGACGCGACGCTCAGAGTGGGAATCGCCTCGTCGATGCTCGTCGGGCTCATCGTAGGACGAGGCGTCGTCGGCGTCCCGACGCTCACCGGAGCGGACCGCGAAGCACTGATCGCCCTCGCGGGGCCCGCCGTGCAGAGCATCCTCGTCCCGCCGCCGGCGTCCGATGATGAAACGTACTTCGAGGACTGAAGCCGATGACGGCCGACTGAAGACCTTATATCGCGTGCCGCGGCTACCACGGCGTCCAGCGAGCCTGACAACGGCGGCTGATCACCTTATGCACGAAAAGCCCTGATGCCCTCACGCCGTTGCATCTACCTGCCACGCGACTTGACAGCGGGCGCCGCTGACGTTGACCGAGTGCTTGTCGCTCATCAGCCTCCGGAGCACCTACCGAATAGCCGGCCCGAGCGTGATGACCTTCGAGCCGAGCTGCCTTCCTCAGCGAGGCACGGATCAGTTCCACGCCGCCCAGCCCGACGGCTTCTTCGTCATCCAGGTTGACCTGGTAGGAGCCGCCGTACCCGCCGGCGCCCTCCGGGCAGCTGCGGCATAGCAGCGGGAGGCGGCTTCGGCATGGCGACACCGCGCGGCTCCCTCACGGAGGAGACCACCGGCCACCTCCTTCAGATTTGGTCGGTCAGATGGAGCAGCAGGGTCTTGAGGTATCGGGCGAAGCGGCCCATCAGAACCGTGCGGTCGTTCGCCGTCCACTGATGGGCTGAGCTGAACTGGATTTCGTAGCCGCTCTGAAGCCGGGAATGATCTCCTGGGTAGATGGGAAGTGCAGTCCGCGGCCACGCCCTTCCGAAAAGGGCGTGTTGCGGCGTGTTTGCCGCACGCTCATGTCACTGGCCCCCTCCCCTGCGCAGTTTCCTCTCGGTTCCCCGGGTCAGGGCGGTCGTCACTCGTCGGGGCTGACCAAGAGCGCGAGGGCGAAGCCGGTGAGGTGGTCGGCCAGCACGTCGGGGTCATCCGCCATCCCCCGCTGCAGCCAGTCGATCAGAACCTCGGTTACACCGGCCACCAACCCCAGCAGTACTCGGTCGTGGCGCAGGACGTCGTGCGGTTCAGGCAGGGTTCGGCGAATGAGCTGGCCGAACAGGTCGGCATCCTTGCGCAGCAGGCCACGGCGCCGCAGTTCCATGCGCGGGGCGTTGATGTAGATGACCCGTGCAGAGTCCGGGTGATCGGCGAGCAGGTGCACCAGCGTCGTCATCATCGGCCGCAGCAGTGCCGCGAGGTCGGCGGGTTCCTCCGGCGCCGCCGCGGCCAGACCGGCGAGCAGCCAGTCGTTCTGCCGCCGGTGCACCGCGAGCAGCAGGGCCTCACGGTCGGTGAAATGTTCGTAGAAGTAGCGCTTCGACACCTTCGCGCGCGTGCAGACGTCGGCCACGGTGACGTCGTCGAACGCGCGCGCGGCGAAGAGTTCCAGGCCCGCCCCGATGAGGCGTTCACCCCGGTCGGCAGCGCGTGCCTCCCGGGACTGCCCCCCGTAGGTCTCGCCCCGCACCCGTTCGCCCGCCGCTCGCTCGCTCAACCCGTTTCCCCTTCCCCAACCCGCATCCTCCCGCTCCAGCGGACGGCCCGCGCTCCGACCATAGTCACTGGTGCGGCGAACGGCCGAATAAATCTGGAACTCGTGCGTTCCAGAACCTTGCGCGCCCACCGGACCCGCTCACATACTGCTTGCCACACCGCCCTCCCGGCGATCCACGGCGCACCGCGGCGCCGCACGGATCTGCCCGGGGAGAGCCGCGCGGGAGCGTTCCGGCCGTCCGGACACCTGCGATCTCACACCTGTGATCTCACCCCCGCGATCTCCCGAACCGCTCTCCAGCCCGGCACATCTCTCACCGTAGGAGCCGCCGCGTGTCCGTCCCATCCCTCGTCATGGACGAGACCCCACCGGGGGTGGTCTCCCGACTGTGGAATCGCGACCTGCCCGCCTATCCGCGACCGGCACGTCGCTACACGTACCTCGGGATCGTCGTCATCACCACGGTGGTGCTGTACTACCTGCTGTACATCCAGTACGCCGTCGCCACGTCGATCATGGCGCACTACGACATGACGTTCGGCTACTTCATCATGCTGTCGGTGCTGGGCAATGGGATCGGCGCTGTCGCCTCCCTGGTGGCAGGCCTGGCGGACCGGTGGGGCCGGGCCAACATGGTGGTCTACGGCGTGCTGCTCGCAGCCGTCCTCGTCCTGCTCCTGCCGAGCGCACCGAACAAGACGATGTACCTGGTGCTGTTCGGGGCCCTGTACTTCATCGAGGGCATCGTCCTCGTCGCGACGCCCGCTCTCATCCGTGACTTCTCACCGCAGCTCGGCCGCGCCACCGCCATGGGGTCATGGACTATGGGCCCGGTCCTGGGCAGCCTCGTCGTCACCACGGTGACCAGCGCGACGCTCGACACCTCCACCTGGCAGGACGAACTGCGCTACGCGGGAGTGGCGGCCCTCGTCGTCTTCGTCGTCGCCCTGTTCGGACTGCGGGAACTCTCTCCCGGGCTGCGGGACCAGGTCATGGTGAGCTTGCACGACCGCGCTCTGGTCGAGGCCCGCGCGCAGGGCGCCGAGCCCCGGTCACCGGGCTCCGGTCACTGGCGGCAGATGCTGCGCCCCGGCATCGTCGGGCCGGCTTTCGCCATCAGCGTCTACCTGCTGTTCTACTACGCGGCGGTCGGCAACCTCGTGATCTACTACTCGGCCCTCTACGGCTACAGCGAACAGCGGGCCAACGCCCTCGCCAACTGGTACTGGGCGCCGAGCGCCGTCGCGCTGATCGCGGCGGGAGTCGTCTCCGACCGGCTGCGGGTGCGCAAGCCCCTCATGATCGTGGGCGGTGTCGGATCCGTGGCCTGTACCGCGGTGTTCGCCTCACTGGCCACCAGCCAGGACACCGGGTACTACACGTTCGCCTGGCTTTTCGTGGCCATGGGTCTGTTCAGCGGGTTGACGTACGGGCCGTGGATGGCGGCCTTCACCGAGACCGTCGAGCGGCACGACCCGGCGGCCACCGCGACGGGGCTGGCGGTGTGGGGGTGGATCCTGCGGGTGGTGGTCGCCGTGTCCGCCGCGGTCCTGCCGATAGCGGTGACCTCGGTGACGCCGATCGTCGAGCACGGTCACGAGGTCCAGGCCGCGCAGGCGCAGGCCGGTCCCGCCCTCGCCGTGGTGAACGCCCACCCGAGTCTGTTCGCCGAACTCGCGGCGCATCCGCCGGGTCAGGCCCCGCTGGAGCTGCAGACCAGAGCGGTGAAGGAGGTGGGACCGGCCGACCTGGCCCTCGTCCAGAAGGCGCAGCCCCAGCTCAAGATCCTCCAGGAGTACGGAGCCAAGGTCCAGAAGGCGTCCGCGGAGGGTCCCGCACAGTGGCGTGACTGGTGGCTGGTCTGCATGGGCGGACAGATCCTGTTCCTGCCGTTCGTCTTCGCCATGAAGGGCCGGTGGAGCCCGCGCCGGGCGCGCGAGGACGCCGAAGCACACCAGCGGGCCGTGGACCTGGAACTGAGCCGGCTCACGCAGTCGGCCTGACGCCGAGGCAGCCCGGACGATCCGACGGCGCGTGCGGGGACCGCGGGTGTACTTCTCCCCCGGCAGTCCCCCACCGCCGCGCTCCCGCGAAGCCGGGGCATGGCGCGCACAGCGATCGGCACGACGCACACAGAAGGATGACACTCCGTGGTTCAGCACGCTCAAGTACTCATCGTCGGCAGCGGCTTCTCCGGCATCGCGCTCGGACGCGCACTGCGGAAGTCGAAGTTCACCGACTTCCGCATCCTCGAACGCGGATCCGACGTCGGCGGAGTGTGGCACTCCAACACCTATCCCGGATGCCGCTGCGACGTCCCCTCCCACCTGTACTCCTTCTCCTTCGCCCCCAATCCCGACTGGACCTCCACCTACTCACCGCAGCCCGAGATCCAGGAGTACCTGCGGCACTGCCTGGACCGCTTCGGACTGCGCCCGCACCTGCGCACCGGGATCGAGGTCGAAGAAGCACGCTGGGACGAGGACGACCGGCTCTGGCACGTCACGACGAACACCGGACCGTGGACGGCGCAGGTCCTGGTCAGCGCCGTGGGCCCACTCACCGAGCCCAAGCTCCCCGACGTCCCCGGCATCGACCGCTTCCAGGGCACGATCATGCACTCGGCGCGCTGGGACCACGACCATGACCTGACCGGCGAGCGGGTCGCCTCGATCGGCACGGGCGCCTCCGCGATCCAGTACGTCCCCGAGATCGCCGACCGGACCGGCCGGCTCTTCGTCTTCCAGCGCAGCGCCCCCTGGATCACCCCCCACGACAAGCGGTCCATCACCGACGCCGAGCGCGCGAAGTTCCGGGCCCGCCCGCTGCGCCAGAAGATCGAACGCGCCAAGGTGTACGCCGCCAAGGAACTGCTGGTACTCGGCTTCGTCAAACGTCCGCGACTGATGAAGGTGCTCCAGAACGTCGCCGCCAAGCACCTGGAACGACAGGTGCGGGATCCGGCGCTGCGCCGTGCCCTCACACCGGACTTCACCCTGGGATGCAAGCGGATCGTCCCCTCCAACACCTGGTATCCCGCCCTGCAGAGGCCGAACGTGCAACTCGTTCCCCGGGCGCTGCGCGAGATCCGCGAGCGCAGCGTGATCGACTCCGCCGGCATGGAACGCGAGGTCGACACCATCGTCTTCGGCACCGGCTTCCACGTCACCGACATCCCCTTCGCCGACAAGGTGCGCGGACGCGGCGGCGAGTCGATGAGCACCGTCTGGGCGGGCTCGCCGCGCGCGTACCTCGGCGTGTCGGTTCCGCGCTTCCCGAACTTCTTCATGTTCCTCGGCCCCAACTCCGGCCTGGGACACAGCTCGATGGTCTACATGATCGAGGCGCAGGCCGAACACGTGAAGAACGCCATCCGCGCCCTCGACCTCTCCGGCGCGGCCAGCATCGAAGTGGACCAGCGGGTCCACGACGTGTACAACGCCGAACTCGACCGCAAGCTGGCCACGACGGTGTGGGAGACGGGCGGCTGCCAGACGTTCTACCGCGACGCGAACGGCCGCAACGCCACCCTCTACCCCGACTGGACCTTCGCGTTCCGCCGCCAGGCCACCCGGTGGAAGCCGGACGCGTATCATCTCGCCCCGCCCCCGCCCCGATCCGGACGACGGCACCCCGTCATGACCGAGGACGCGTCATGAAGGCCACGGTCATCATCCAGGGCCGGCTGGAACTGGTCGACCTGCCCGCCCCGCGCCCCAGGGCCGGCCAACTGCTGCTCGATGTGCGGCGATGCGGGATCTGCGGCTCGGACCTGCATGCCCGTCTACACGGTGACGAGCTCGCCGACACGCTCGATGTGTGCGGCTACCCGCGCTACATGCGCTCGGAGCAGCGCGTGGTCATGGGGCACGAGATCTACGGCGAGGTCGTCGAATACGGCCCCTGGACCTCAGGCCGGATCAAGCCCGGCACACCGGTGGTCGCTGTCCCCCTGGTCCGGTACGGGCACCAGGTCGACGGCATCGGCCTGTCCGCCGACGCCCCGGGCGGGTACGGCGAGCAGGTCGTCGTCCAGGAGTCGCTCACCCTGCCCGTCCCCAACGGCCTGCGCCCCGATATCGCCGCGCTCACCGAGCCCATGGCGGTGGCCTGGCACGCCGTCAACCGCGGCGACGTGACACGCAAAGACACCGCGATCGTCCTCGGCTGCGGCCCGGTGGGGCTCGCGGTCATCTCCGTGCTCAAGTCCCGCGGGGTGGCCACCGTGATCGCAAGCGACTACTCCGCAGGCCGACGGGCGCTCGCGAAGAGCTGCGGAGCGGACATCGTGGTCGATCCCAGCGTCGAAACGCCCTGGAAGGCGATGGGCGACGGCCACGGCTTCATGACTACGATGCCCGAGGAGTACGGCGCCGGCATCGACGCCATCGAAAGCATGCAGCGGCTTCCGGTGCCCTGGTGGGTCACCTGGCGGGCCCTGGACAAGGTGGGCGTGACCCGACGGAAGCGCCCGGTGGTCTTCGAGTGCGTCGGCGTTCCCGGAATGCTCGACGGTGTCATGGCGGCGGCACCGCTGCATTCGCGCGTTGTCGTCGTGGGCGTCTGCATGGGGTCCGACACGATCCGGCCCTCACTGGCCGTCAACAAGGAGCTCGATCTGCGGTTCGTCGTCGGTTACACCCCGCTGGAGTTCCGCGACACCCTCCACGCACTCGCCGACGGAACCCTCGATGCCTCGCACCTGGTCACCGGAAGGGTGGGGCTCGCCGGCGTCAACCACGCTTTCACGGCCCTCGCTGACCCCGAAGCGCACGCCAAGATAGTCATCGACCCCACCATCGAAACGGAGCAGATCCTGACCACGTGACGCAGCACGTCTGGGAGGCGAGAGTGTCGGCATCGGTATTATGTGGAATCGACCGGGGCTAGCTTGGAGCCATGGTCGATGTCCCGTGGGACAAGTTCCCTACCCTGGCAGCGGACCAAGAAGCCCGCAGGTGGCTGCAGTTCATGGCCAACATCGGGCGGGCGCCGAACACGATCGACGCGTACGGCCGCGCGGTGGAGGACCATCTGCGGTTCTGCGCCGCGGAGGGTACGGAGCCGCTGTACGCGAAGGCGGACACGGTGGCGGCGTGGGTCGGGGAGATGTTGGAGCGCCCGCCTGGCCGGCCGCGGGGGAAGGGCGCCAGTCGGGCGGGGCCGGGGCTGGCGAACGCGACGGTGCAGCAGCGGCTCGTGGCAGTCCGTTCCTTCTACGAGTTCCTGGTGGAGGACGGACTGCGGGAGCGGAACCCGGTTCGGCGCGGGCAGGCGGCCAGACGAGGGCGCCGGCCCAAGCGGGGTCTGGTGCGGCGTATCGAGCAGGCGCCGTGGATACCGACGGAGGCCGATTGGCAGCGGATCCTGGAGGCTGCTCGTGCCGAGCCGCTGCGGAACCGCCTGATGGTCTCGCTCGCCTATGACGGCGCTCTACGGCGCGAGGAACTCGTCCAGTTGTCCGGCGACGACTTCGATCCCGCCTACAGCCTCATCCGGCTGAGGGCGGAGACGACGAAGTCCAAGCGGTCGCGGGAAGTCACCTACGGGGAGGCGACGGGGCAGCTATTCATGGCCTACCTGTCCGAGCGACGCAGTTCGGTCGGCAGGGTCGGAGGGCCGCTGTTGCGGTCGACGTCGAACCGGAACCCGGGCGGTCCGCTCGGAGCGTCGAGCTGGTCGAAGATCGTCGAACGTCTCAGCAGCACGTCCGGTGTCAGCCGCCTTTCCACGCACACGTTCCGGCACCTGCGGCTGACGGACCTGGCCCGGGCCGACTGGACCATCGATCAGATCGCCCAGTACGCCGGCCATCGCGACCTGGCTACGACCATGCGCTACATCCACCTGTCCGGACGTGAGCTCGCAGCACGTTTCCACCGGGCCAACACCACCCTCCACGCCGACCGCGAGCGACTCCTCGCCCGTCTTCTGGAGACACCGTGAACCACACCCCCGGCCACCGGCTGACCATGCACCTGCTGCCCGGTCTCATACCGAAGGAGGTGACCGCACTGGAGCACATCGCCCCGTTGAATGCGATGCACGCCCGGGCAGCGGCGGAGCTGGCACGCCTGATCATCCCGATCGATGAGGTCACCTCCGCCTGGGATCCGGGCAAGGCACGCTCGGCGCGGTTTCGCTTGTTGAAGGAGGTCCACCGGCAGCAGAGGCCGTACTGGACCTGGGACGAGGAAACCTGGGCAGAGGCCTCAGCGGAGGCCGGGGCCTTCCGGTTTCATTTCGCGGCTCTGGGCCACCAGCTCGGTGGGCACCACCGCTTGCACGGCACCGCCGGCATCACCAGTCTGGCCCGGCTTGCGGACCTCGTCTTCGGCCCGCAGGCCATCCAGCCCGCGGTCGATGCCATCGCGGAGACCCTGACCGCCTGGCGTAACTCCACTCACCTGCTGCCCTGGCAGGTCCGCAACACGACCATCGACGTGCTCCTGAGCAACAACAGCCCTCACCTGGAGGACCTGCGCGAACCCCTCCTGGAAGAGCTGATGGAGCACTACCGCTCCACCGGCGCGACGAGCCGCCGGCGCGGCTTGTTCAAGATCTCCCGCGTCCTGGCCGACAAGGGCATCATCTCCTCGCCTCTACGCACCAACCAGGACAAGGCCGGGCCGGAAACCGCGGCCCTGGCCACGGTCCCGTCCCCGTGGCGGGATGCGGCTCTGCGGTGGATGCGGCTGGTCACTCACGAACCCGGGACAAAGCGGTCGATGCTCTCGGCCATCCTGGTCGCCGGCCGATGGGCAGCCGAGAAGCACCCTGAGGCGGTCGCTCCCGAGCACTGGACGCGTGACATCGCGGCCGAGTACATCGCCGACACGATGACTGCCAACGTCGGGCAGTGGGCCGGTCACAGCCGCAACCGCTCCCGCTTCGGCCAGCCGCTGAGCCCCGCTGGGAAGGCCAACCGGATCGACAGCATCAGAGGCTTCTTCAACGACCTCATCGAATGGGAGTGGATCAAGCCGAGGTTCGACCCGCGGCAGGTGTTGAGCATGCCGCTGTCGCTCCGGGCACTCATGGGACCCAACCCGCGGATCATCGACGACGCGACCTGGGCCAAGCTCATGGCCGCCGGGTTGACGCTCAACAGCGAGGACCTCAAGCCCTACGGCACCCCGCGGGCCCGCTCAGCAGGCTGGCAGGCCACCTACTACCCCATCGAGATGGTCCGGGCCATGGTCGGCGTCTGGCTGTTCGCCGGCTGCCGCATGGACGAGCTGCGCCGCCTCGACCTGGACTGCATCACCTGGGACGAAGGAACCGACGAACGGAGCGGCGAGACCTACCGCATCTGTCTGCTGCACATCCCGCGGAACAAAATTAGCCGGCCCTTCGCCAAGCCCGTCGACCCCCTCGTCGGAGAACTGATCGACGCCTGGAAACTCGTCCGCTCGCCCCAGCCCGACCTCGCTGACCGCAAGACCGGCCTCCCCCGCCAGCACCTCTTCTGCCACCGCGGCCAACTGGTGGGTAACGCCTACCTCAACGACAACATCATCCCGGGCCTCTGCCAGAAAGCCGGCATCCCTGCCGAAGACTCCCGCGGCGCCCTCACCAGCCACCGCGCCCGCAGCACCATCGCCACTCAGCTCCTCAACGCCCGAGACCCCCTCACCCTCGGCGACCTGCAGCAATGGCTCGGCCACAAGCACCCCGCCAGCACCCGCTACTACGCCAAGATCCTCCAACGAACCCTGACCGCCGCCTACCGGAAAGCCGACTACTTCGCCCGCAACATCCGCACCATCGAGGTCCTCATCGACCGCGACAGCATCCTCACCGGCGCCGCCGCCGGCGGCGAACAGCCTTGGAAGTACTACGACCTCGGCGACGGCTACTGCAGCTACGACTTCTTCGCCAAGTGCCCCCACCGCATGGCCTGCGCCCGCTGTCCCTTCTACGTCCCCAAGGAGTCGACCAAGGGCCAGCTCCTCGCGGTCAAGGACGGCATCAACAGGATGCTCGAACAGGTCGACCTCACCGACGACGAGCGCGAAGCACTCGAAGGTGACCGCGACGCCGTCACCGCGCTGGTCGAGAGACTGGCCGACATCCCCACACCTGCGGGGCCCACACCCAAAGAACTGGGCATCGAGTCCGCCTTCATCCCCCTCACCCAGCTCACCGGCACCATCTCCCGAGAGAGGAACAGCTGAGCAAGACCGGCCGCCTTCACCAGGCCGCGATCGCCTGCGGACGGTATCCACTCAGGGTTGGGCATCCACGTCTGCGATGAGCTCCGCCGCGGTGACGCCCGGCTGGACTCGAACATCGAAGTTGTATCCCTGATCGCAGAACACCAGCTCAACGGAATCCGGCATCAGCCGACGAAGCAGGCAGGCGACCTGCCCCGAGTCTGCCAGGGCCGCGTCCAAGTACAGGCCCGTCCCATCCTCCGGCAGAAGCACCTCGCCCGGGCCCTCGCCCGTGCAGAAGCTCCAGCTGAAGGCACATACCTCACTGCGTTGCGTCGGACCGGCTTCGACCTCCGCCCAAAGTTCGGTGATCCCAGAAGTCACGGCGGCTGAGCTGACCCGCCAGGTGGTGGTCGAACCATCGAAGAACGCCATAAACGCAGCCATGCCGCGTGTCTACCACGCCCGCTCACGCACCCCCCAACCGCCCCGGGAGGGCGCTCCCTCCCCCAGACGAAAGGTCACGAACCTGTCTCGATTCTCAATAACTTGCCCCTTCCACGGCAACGCGCAGTGGCGAAGCATCCGGGACACCTCGCCGGCGGAGTGGGCGGATGTCGTCGCGTTCGACGCCGCGATCCGCAAAGGCAACGCCCGCGCCAATGCGACCGGCAACCGGCTCCTGGGGCAAGCATTCCTCCACCGTTCCCGCGTGCCGCTCGACCAGGCCCCGATCGACCACGTCACCGCCGCCGAACGGGCAGCTCTCCCGCAGTCATCCGGCGACACCGATACGGACGCGGACGAACTGGAGCAGGGAGCCGCTGACGGGTGCTCCCCGTGGTCCTGCCGCGGATCCGCGACGGAGCCGGAACAGGACGACTTCGAGCTGGCCACGTGATCTTGGACCTCTTCGCGGGGCCGGGCGGCTGGAGTAGGGCCCTGACCGTGTTCGGGGTTCAGGACGTGGGTCTGGAGTGGGACGAGTGGGCCAGCAAGACCCGTCGGGCGGCCGGCCTGTTGACCGTGCGGACGGACGTGGCGCGGTATCCGACGTGGCCCTTTGTCGGCCGGACCCGCGGGCTGATCGCGTCTCCGCCGTGCCAGGCATGGAGCACAGCCGGCAAACGACTTGGCCTGCTGGACCAGCCGCTCGTGCACGAGGCCGTCGATCACCTCGCCGCCGGACGCGACACACGCGCACGCCTCGTGGCCCTCTGCCGCGACGAGCGCTCCCTGCTCGCGGCGGAGCCGATGCGCTACCTCCACGCCCTGAACACCGTCGGCGAGCCCGAGTGGGTGGCCATGGAGGAGGTACCGGACGTCCTGCCCTTGTGGAAGCAGTACGCGGCCGTACTGCGGGCGTGGGGATTCAGCGTGTGGACGGGCATCCTCAACGCCGCCGACTACGGCGTACCCCAGACGAGACGGCGGGCGATCCTGCTCGCCTCCCGGGTCCGCACAGCCCAGCCCCCTGCCCCGA